>DHJK01000170.1:19600-22737 GCA_002404295.1 Legionellales bacterium UBA4722 | reverse complement strand
CTTCGCTCGCAATGACGACTTTGATTTTAGCAAAATTTGTGGGGATAGCTCAGCGCGTGCACGATTCAAGCGGTGTAATTCACTGAATAGTTATTCAAACATGTTACAATAGCTGTACTTAAAAGTGCAGTATAAACTTTATGGAAAATGAATCAGACATCTTTATTATCGGTGGCGGCATTAATGGCGCTGCCATTGCCGCAGACGCGGCGGGTCGTGGTTTGTCGGTAAGTTTATGTGAAAAAAATGATTTAGCTTCGGGTACTTCTTCTGCTTGTAGCAAGTTAATTCATGGTGGTTTGCGTTATCTCGAATTATATGAGTTTGGTTTAGTGCGTAGTGCATTAAAAGAACGGGAAATCTTATTGGCTCGTGCGCCTCATCTTATTTCACCATTAGAATTTATTTTGCCTCATGAAAAACATTTACGTCCAACCTGGTTAATTCGAATAGGTTTATTCCTTTATGATCATTTAGCAAAACGGCATTATTTACCACGCTCTAAGTCTCTCAATTTACAAAAAAATAGTCGTGGAGATGCATTGTTGCCTGCATTTAAAACAGGTTTTTCTTATTATGATTGTTTTGTCGATGATTCCCGTTTAGTGATTGCCAATGCGCTTTCAGCAAAAAATAATGGTGCTGAAATATTAACGCATACCGCATTTCTTTCTGCTAAACGCGATGGGTCCATCTGGAAAATTGAATTACAAGATGCTGTTTCAAAAAATATTTTTTATCGTTATGCAAAAACGCTGATTAATGTGGGCGGCCCTTGGGTTAAAGAGGTGCAAGATAATATCCTAACAACAGATTTAACCTTTGAGGTTGAGCTGGACAAAGGCAGCCATATGGTCGTGCCTAAATTATATGAAGGAAATTTTGCCTATATTCTGCAGAATTCAGATAATCGCATAGTATTTACAATTCCGTTTTTAGAAAAATTTACATTAATAGGTACGACTGATATTGCATTCTCAGAAAATCTTGATGCAGTAAAAATCACATCGATAGAACAAGAATATTTATTGAATGTCATCAGTCAATATTTTAAAAAACCACTTGGCAAAGAATCTATTGTTTGGTCTTATTCAGGTGTGCGTTGTCTACAAGCAAGTGGTGAGCATAATTTAAAAAATATAACGCGTGATTATAAGCTGCTCATTGAAAATAAAAACAAACTGCCTTTATTAACCGTTATTGGAGGAAAACTCACAACGCATAGAGTGCTGGCAGAGCAAGTATTAGAAAAATTAAAACCTTATTACCCACGAATGAGTGGAGATTGGACGGCTCATCAGCCGTTGCCGGGTGGCGATTTTGTTAATCATGATCTCACTGCTTTTTTAAAACAGTTTAAGAAAGAATATGCTTGGTTACCGGAAGATGTTGTAACACGGTATGCTAAAAGTTACGGGACTCGCGCTAGTTTATTACTAGGTCAAGCTCGACAGATATCAGATTTAGGAGAGTATTTTGGCTGTGGGTTGTATCAAAAAGAAGTGGATTATTTGATGCAGCATGAATGGGCGAGAACGGCAGATGATATTCTTTGGCGCAGAACAAAGTTAGGATTGTTTTTATCTATCGAAGAAGCAGAGAAGCTAAATAAATTTTGCAATAATACTTAAGCTCAGCTCTAAACAGTTTGGAGATTAGGATGATCAATAGTTTTATTAATAAATATGGCTTTAAAAGTTATATGATTTTACTTACAGTCTCTCTTGCTTTATTCATGGAAGCGTTAGATAGCACGGTTATTAATACCGCTATTCCTACCATGGCTCTCAGTTTGAATGTGAACCCTGTTGATTTAAAAATCGCTTTGATTAGTTACCTTCTAAGTCTTGCAATTTTTATTCCAATTAGTGGGTGGATTGGAGATAGATGGGGAATTAAACGTATATTTATTTATGCAATTTTTATTTTTATTGTTAGTTCACTGTGGTGTGGCACTTCTCACAGCTTAACTGAATTAGTGATTGCTCGTACATTGCAAGGTTTTGGAGGTGCACTTGCATTACCTTTAGGGCGTTTGATTCTTCTGCGATCATTTGAGCGCTACGAAATGATTACTGCAATGAGTAGAGTTGCAATGATTGCGTCATTAGGAACGATGCTAGGTCCCGTGCTTGGTGGATTTATTACCCATTATTTCTCTTGGCGCTGGATTTTTTGGATAAATATTCCGGTAGGGTTGCTTAGCGCTGTCCTTGCGTTTTATTGGATCGAAAATGATATTCCTAAAAAAATATACCCTTTAGATAAACTAGGTTTTATTTTATTTGGCGGTAGTTTGGCAGGATTTACTTTTGGCTTGTCTGCTTTTAGTGAGTCTACTTTGGCTCGCTCCACGGCGTTGTATATTACTCTTTTTTCTTTCGTGCTTTTTTTAGGGTATTTTTGGCATTCACGAAATAAGAAACACCCTATCGTCAACTCAATTTTATTACGCATTCGTACTTTTAGAATTTCAGTTTTGGGTAATTTAATTTGTCGACTGGGTTTTGGCGGCGTCCCTTTTTTAGTGCCTTTATTATTGCAAATCGGCCTTCATTATCCGGCACAAGTTTCAGGAATATTGATTGCTCCGATTGCATTAGGCATTATTGTTGTTAGGCCTTTTACGCTGAGTTTTTTACGTTTTTTTGGCTATAAGAAATTATTGATTGTTAATACGCTATTGTTGAGTCTATCTATCTGTTCTTTTTATTTTGTTGATTTAAATGCTTCTTATCTCGCTATTATGGGATTAACTTTCATATTTGGTTTTCTTATTTCTTTGCAATACAGCGGGATGAATTCATTGGGTTATACAGGAATAGGCATGGATGATTTGAGTTCTGCGACCAGCATTATCAGTACGTTGCAACAATTAGCACAAAGTTTCGGCGTTGCTGTGAGTGCGCTATTTTTACAGCATTTTTCATCGTTTAGTCAAACAGTGTTTCAATTATCAGTACCCGTGTTTCATGATACTTTTCTGGCGATGGGTGTAATTACATTTTTTTCGGCTTTAATATTTCTAGGTTTAAAATCAACTGATGGTGGGGAGATGATTGCTGTTCATTAATATAAACCTAGCTACCCCTACCTCGTCATTGCGAGCGCGAGCGAAGCAACCTAGTCTTTCAACG
>DHJK01000170.1:0-19592 GCA_002404295.1 Legionellales bacterium UBA4722 | reverse complement strand
CTAATCAGCTCTGAAAAGACTAGGTTGCTTCGCTCGCGCTCGCAATGACGAAAGTTGAGTGGAAGATTGGAACGGTGCAATTTGCTGAATTTGATTTAGACAATATCCCACTTAAGTCCCAACCCATAAATATCCGTGCTGGTATTGATAGATCCATTTGTCACTGTCACTTGGTCGCCTGTAGCCTGTGATAAGTTATTAATCCGCGTATTTTGTGCAAATTGATGCGTCCAGCCTACATCAAATCCTATGGTTGGCGTTGCTTGAATATGTGTGCCTAATGCAAGAGCGACTTGATTGCTGTCGGGGAATTGTAAATTACGAAAAGAATTATTCGAAGGTGTTTCATCAAACCCTGCCCCAGCTCGGATAAACCATTTTTCATTAATATGATAATTAGCACCGAGTGTATAATTCCATGTGCTGCGATAGCTTTCAGGCATTGTTACAATGATGAGGTTATTGCTTGCACCACCACTAATACCCGCTACATTTTGCATCATGAGTTGATTAAAGACGCTCCATCGAGAGTAGATCATTGTTCCCATCACATCCCAAGTAGGATTAAACGTATGAAAAATACTTAATGTACTTGTTGAAGGTAGGGTCATATTGATTTTAAGACCATTGGTATATTGAGTGCCGCCTGCAGCATTATTTGCCAACGGGCCTGAAAAATTACTGCTGCCACCATGTAGATGGTGTTTAACTTGCGAGAGAAAACTGAAGCCTAGACGTGTATTCTCTGTAGGTGAGTAAAGAACACCCGTATGAAATCCATAACCATAACTAGAACCGGTATTTTTAGTGAGAGTGTTAGAGCCTGGCGCAGCTGATGTCACACTATAATCAAACTCACCTCGTGCATGTTCAAGATCCAGGCCAAAACCAACAGCGACTTTATCGTTATAGGCAAAACCCAGTGAAGGAGCCACATCAATCACTCGGATTGAGGATTGTGTTGCTGCATACTGAGCATTTGAAGTGAGCCCATAATTTGTGTATGAGTTAAAAGGTGTCATGACACTGAGGCCGAAGACTAAATTATCAGCTAGAGGCGCTGCATAGTGCGCATAAGGTAGGAAACTAAACGTGCCGCCCTGCGCTGACACGGCTTGTGGTCCTGTGCCTAGGGTGTTGGTTGCCACGGTTCCACGGAAACGGATATCACTCGTCGAAGGTGTTCCACCGGCTAATAGCTGTTGATTATGTATGCGGATTAACCCTGCTGGATTGTAAAAGTTTGTGCTGGCATCTTCTGCAATGGCAGCGCGGCCTGCATGGTAATTACCGATGCTGCCTGCATCTTGGGTCCAGGATTGGTAGCTGGTAGCTATAACGGGGCTTGTGCATCCGGTGGCCACTAGCAATAAAGCTAGTTTTTTTATGTGGGGTTGGTTTTTCATTGAATATGTTTATCCGTTACTTTTAGGTTAGTTTACTTAGTTCCTAGGATAAACTATTTCTATGTGAAGGCAAAATTTTTATTCGTTAAAGATGAGGGTGGAAATAGGATATTTCTTGTGGCATTCTGCGAACTTAACTAGCGGTTGTCACTGAACCAATCGTGAACGTGCCTCAATTTTCGTCATTGCGAGCGTGAGCGAAGCAACCTAGTCTTTCTACGCTGCTTTACTGCTAAGCAGAGCTTGAAAGACTAGGTTGCTTCGCTCACGCTCGCAATGACGAAAATTGAGGGCGCGGGCACGAAAAAAAGCACTCATATTAAGGAGACGATATATGGCAGAAACACTATCAACGATGCTCCCTCTAGGCACCCTTGCTCCTGATTTTCAACTGTTAGATACACGCGCAGATAAACAGGTTTCATTACAGGAACTAAAATCAAACACTGGGACTGTTGTCATGTTTATTTGTAATCACTGTCCTTATGTTAAACATATCCAAGAAAAATTAGTTGAAGTAGCGAGCATCTACCAAAAGAAAGGAATTAGTTTTATCGCGATCAGTTCAAATGATGTAAAAAAATATCCGGAAGATGATCCTATCAATATGCGTGAAGAAGCAGAAACAAATCAGTATACGTTTCCTTATTTGTATGATGAAACTCAAGCTGTTGCAAAAGCCTATCACGCGGCGTGTACGCCTGATTTTTATATATTTGATTCTGGGCTTGCTTGTGTTTATCGGGGGCGGTTTGATGATGCGACGCCGGGGAATGGGCATGCTGTTACGGGGAAGGAGCTGACGTTGGCGTTGGATGCGATATTGGCTAAGCAGCCAGTAGGACAGGATCAGAAGCCGAGTATGGGATGTAATATTAAATGGAGATAAAATACGAGAGATGACAACTGCTTAGAACACCTCTCCCACAAAGGGAGAGGTGTTCTAAGCGGATCTTATATTAACTCCCATTCAATTAGTTCATCCGTTTTTTCATGACGCTCCTGTTGAAGCCTCACAAATAACTCAAACAACTCATGTACTCCTCTTGTTTTCGCATACCGCATCGGCCCACCACGAAATGGAGCAAATCCAGTACCAAAAATCATGCCGGCATCTAATAAATCAGCATCTGCAACAACGCCATCGCGTAAGCACGCAAAGGATTGATCTAGCATGCGTAAGACTAATCGATCAGAAATGTCTGTGAGTGGTTTGCCATATTCTTCGACTTTAGGTTTAATTTGCTTACCCGCTTTTGTATATTTATAAAATCCCTCACCTGTTTTACGGCCTAGTTTTCCTTGATTGATTAATGCAGTTAATCGAGGCGGTACTGTCGTGTTGAGGAAACCTCCAAGATAAGTGGCAACTGAAAGACATACATCAAGTCCAACTGCGTCTGCTAATGCAATGGGGCCCATGGGCATGCCAAAATCAACCATGGCTTTATCAATGACGGTCATTGGGATGCCTTCATCTAGCAATGTGACACTTTCTAATAAATAAGGCATTAACACACGATTGACCAAGAAACCTGGAAGACTCTTGACAGGTAAAGGTAGGCGATCGATTTTGCGAGTGAAAGCAATCGCATTTTCCGTCACATTTGCCGCTGTATGTGCACCAGAGACAATTTCTACTAAGAGCATTTTAGGAACAGGGTTGAAGAAATGGATGCCTACTAATCGTTCAGGTGTTTGCATCACACTATTAATATCATCTAAAGGTATACTTGATGTATTCGTTGCTAAAATAGCATTTGGTTTTGCCTGAGTTTCAAGTTCTTTGAATAAGGCTTGTTTTGCAGCTAAATTTTCAAATATCGCTTCAATAATAATATCGGCGTGTGGAATACCAAACCCTTCAATATCAGGGACTAATCTATCCATTGCTTTTTGTACTAAATAAGGTTCTTTTAACTTATCTTTAAACAACGCATAAGCACGCTTAATGGCAGGCGCTATAAATTTTGCTTCACGATCTTGCAGTGTCACCCGCATACCTTGCAGTGCGCACCATGCAGCAATATCGCCGCCCATTGTGCCGGCACCTACAACATGCACATGCTTCGCTTCAAAGCGCGACTCTTTGCCTAGACTTTTTAATCGCTCTTGCAAAAAGAATACGCGTACTAAATTTTCTGATGTTTCGCTAAAAAATAATTTACCGCAGGTTTGAGCTTCTTTTACCATAGGTTCAGTACCATTCACACCAAGCTGTTCCCAATTATCAATTACTTGAAAAGGTGCGGGATAATGTTCAGGGCTCACTTTTTCATGTAATTTTTTGCGTAAATAAGTTGATAATAATGTGCGTGAAAGTTTGTTATTAATAACCTGATTCATTTTCGTGATAATGCGTGGTTTAGCGGATTGCAAAGCATAATAATTAGCAGCAGTGACTAAATGACGCTTTGGCACGCTCACATCGACGATACCTAATTTTGCTGCTGCTTTCCCACTGATGGTATGTCCAGACAAAATCATATTAAAAGCATTAGGCGCACCAATCAGCCGTGGTAATCGCACCGTTCCGCCCCACCCTGGGTGTATGCCTAATTTAACTTCAGGCAAACCTAAGCGTGTTTTGGGGCCGTCTTCTGCAACGCGATAACGACAGGCTAGCGCTAACTCCAAACCGCCGCCTAAACAAAACCCATCTATTAAAGCGACTGTCGCTATTTTTAAATTTTCAATGCGATCAAAAATCAATTGTCCTTTTCGCAATAAATTGATGGCTTCTTCTATATTTTTAAATTGACCAAATTGCGAAATATCAGCGCCCGCAACAAATCCATGTTTTTTTGCAGAAGCAATGACTACACCTTCATACTCTTTAGTCGATTCAATGGTATCTAAAATATCAGATAATTCTTCCATGACTTCTTGGTTAATGGTATTCACTGATGCATTTTTTCTATCAAAATACAGCCATAAAATGTGGTCTGTATTAGGTTCTAAACGCCAATGGTTATATTTTTTCATGAGCGCACCTCTGACATATTTTCGATTAACATCGCACCGCCTTGTCCACCACCAATACAGATCGTTGCGACACCGCGTTTAGCATTTTCGCGTTTTAAAACATGCGCTAAGTGTAAGATGATACGCGCACCGCTTGCACCCACGGGATGGCCTAATGCCACTGCACCACCATCTATATTTAATCGGTTAGGATCAATTTTCCCAAATGCGGATGGGAGACCTAAATTTTCTCGACAATATTCATCATCTTCCCACGCAGCTAGGCAACCTAATACTTGTGCCGCAAATGCTTCATTAATTTCCCAGTAATCAATGTCTTCACGCTGTAATTGACAACGTTTCAATAATTGAGTGGTTGAGTAGACCGGACCTAAGCCCATTTCAGCAGGATCCACACCTGCCCACTCTGTATCAATGATACGTGCGAGTACAGGTAATTTGTATTTTAAAACGGCCTCTTTGCTTGCTAGCAATACCAACGCGGCACCATCTGTCACTTGAGAACTATTGCCCGCGGTGACATTCCCAAATTTTTTATCAAAAATCGGTTTTAAAGAAGCTAATTTTTCAAGCGTCGTATCTCGTCTTACACCATCATCTTCTACAAAATATTCACCGGTTGTACTGAAGACTGGTAACACTTCATTTAATAAATGATTGTCTTGGGCGAGTGCTATGCGGCGATGACTTTCTAGAGAAAATAAATCCATTTCTTCACGAGTGATACCAAAACGATACGCTAGATTTTCAGCGGTCTGTCCCATAGAAAGATTGACGATAGGATCCGTTAAGCCTTTTAATAATGAGATCACAGGTGCTAAATAACGTGGGCGAAATTTAATAATTTGTTTTAGTTTATCGACAAAATTTTTAGAGGACCATAAACCTGCCAACCAGTTCACCATGGATTCGTTATATAATAAAGGCGCCCTGCTCATTGCTTCTGTGCCTCCTGCTAACACTAGATCATGTCGACCTGTCAGAATATCCTTCATGGCACTATCGATGGCTTGCATGCCTGATGCGCAATTGCGTTGCACCGTCCAAGCAGGTACGGCTTTGCCGCAGCCTAAGCGTAGTGCAATGATGCGTGCAATATTAGCTTCTTCTGGGCTGGGCATAACGCAACCGATCACCACCTCACCTAAATCAGTTGGTGAAAAAGGTTGTCTTGCTAATAACTCGCGCCCAACTTGTACAGCTAAATCGGATGCAGATAAAGTACCGGGTTTACTGCGTGCTTTTAAAAAGGGCGTTCGTGCACCATCTATTAAATAAACATCTCTGCCTTTCATTTTTTCCATCATTATTTATCCTTCTCACTTAACTCACGATAGAACGTAAATCGAATGTGAATTCATTCACGCGTATAATTTCATGATGAAGAACAAGGAATTCATGCAACGCTTGTTTTTCACTTTCAGTTAATATGTTTTTTACGACCGAAATCTGCAACTGTGAATCTAAATCAGTATAGGCTGGAATTTTTTCATCTCGAATGCCACTGAGAAATTTTTTCCAAATAGGATCAATCTGCTGGATTTCAGCTAGTGCATCTTCTATGCGGCGAATTGAATCATCATTATTGCGGGAAATATAACAATCACGTGTTAATCGATCACGTAAATCAGATGGTTCAAGCATAGGTATTACAATGCGATGTGCTAAAGCATCCTTAGGCTTATGATAAGATGTGCCCCATGGAAAAATAACCCAGCGTAACAGTTTTCCCAACCATGCGATGGGGAAATTATTCAGTAAACCATCACAAGCGATTTGCATGTCGGCCAAGCAAGTTTGCACGCACCATTTAACATAATCTACATCGCTGACAGGCTTACCTTGATCATTAAAGTGTTTTAAAACGGCAGAGGCTAAATAGAGTTGGCTTAATATATCGCCTAACCGTGCAGAAATACGTTCTTTGCGTTTGAGATTGCCGCCTAAAATAAGCATGCAGATATCTGATAGTAATGCCAAAGCACCGCTCATCCGTGTTAATTGTTTATAATAACGTGCCACTGGACCGCGAATAGGTGCAAAAATTAAATGCGCGCCTGTTAAACCGTTGACCAAACAACGTACGACATTACTGATGACATAACCAATATGTGAGAGTAGTAAACGATCTAATTGATCTAGATTTTTTTGGGTTTCACTGTCTGATAATAAACTGATTTCTTTTAGGATATAAGGATGGCAACGGATAGCACCTTGCCCGAAAATAATAAGATTTCTCGTTAATATATTTGCGCCTTCGACAGTGACACCAATTGGAGCTGCCATATAAAGTAGTACTAGAGGATTGCGGGGCCCTGCTTGAATAGCATGTCCTCCGTGTATATCCATGGCATGATCCATGACTTTTCTTGACATTTCTGTCATATGATATTTTGCAATCGCCGATGCAATGGCGGGTCGAACACCTTGATCGACCGATCCTGCAGTCATGACGCGTGTTGCTTCTAGCATATAGTTAAAACCAGCTATATAGCTTAACGCTTCTTCGACGCCTTCAAATTTGGCAATCGGTAAATTAAATTGTCTACGCAATCTTGCATAGGCACCTGTTACGCGATAACAGAGTTTGCCACAGGCAGTGCTCAATGCGGGTAAGGAAATAGCTCGACCAATGGAGAGGCATTCCATTAACATCTTCCATCCTTCCCCTATTTTTTCTCCCCCACCTATAACCCAATCTAGAGGAACAAAAACGTCTTGACCGTGAGTTGGGCCATTCAGAAAAGCGAGACGCAGCGGATAATGTCGATTCCCTATCTCAACACCGGGGTGTGATGTAGGTACCAAACATAACGTGATACCTAAATCGACTTTATCACCTAATAAATTTTCAGGGTCGTATAAACGGAAGGCTAAACCTAGTACAGTGGCAATAGGTGCTAATGTGATATAACGCTTATCCCATGTGAGTCGCATACCTAATACTTTTTTACCGTCGTGTTCACCATAACAAACAATACCACTGTCTGTGATAGAGCCGGCATCGCTACCTGCTTCGGGACCTGTGAGCGCAAAACAAGGAATTTCTTCGCCATTAGCTAAACGTGGTAAGTAATATTGTTTTTGTTCGGGTGTGCCATAGTGCAAAAGTAACTCACCCGGGCCTAGAGAATTAGGTACCATCATATCCACAGCCATCGTAAGGCTATGCGTTGCAATTTTTGTGACAATCGTGGAATGCGCTAATGCTGAAAAACCATGCCCGCCGTATTCTTTTGGAATGACTAAACCAAAAAAGCGTTCTTTTTTAAAATAGTCCCACATCGCTTGCGGTAAATCTTGCAGATCGTTGACGATTTCCCAATCACTTGCCATGCTGCATACGGTGTCGACTTGATTATCTAAGAATGCTTGTTCTTCTGAGGTCAATTTGGGTTCAGGTATGGCGAGTAATTTTTTCCATTTTGGATGTCCACTGAATAGGTCTTTTTCCCACCATACATCACCTGATTCAATCGCGATGCGTTCTGAATCACTAATGGGCGGCATGCGTTTTTTTAATCGTGCAATGAGAGGTTGAATAATGCGGCGTTGACGAAAATTTTTCAAACTGACGAATAATACCGCAATAATAAATAAAACCCAAAAAATACCCAGAGTGAGAAAAGAAAGTGATCCAAATAGAGATGTTAACAGCAGTCCTATACCCATCACTGTGACCCACAGAATGACGGAGGCTTGTACATAAGCGAGTGCAAGCGCTAAGACTAGCAGCAAAGCAACATTAAGTGTAGCCATGCGAAGCTCCTTTTATTAACTGTTCTCTTGACTATCTGTCACAATGATCTAAAGCGATCTGGATTGCGTGTCTCGTGATAGATGAGAGAGTGAACAGTTATTTTTCCTTTACGATCGATGAGAATAGCCAAAAGTATATGATGAAAAGCGATTTTGATGCTAGAAGTCTTTTCTGAATTTTTTACACACCCTTTTCTCCTTAAAGTTACCCACAGTTTCTGTGGATAACTCTGTTATTAACCTATAGAGAACTAGCCTAAGTATAGCAAACATAAGCCTCATCGGTTTGCGAGCACAAAGTGAACACAAGTAAACAATGTATATTTTTCAATGAGTTGTGAAAATTAAACCAAATGTTCTGAGAACAGATACTGAAGATTTGAACACCTGTATGAATATTTTTGAATTGTGTATAAAAATGGATTGAAAAGAAAATACTTGTCAATAGATTTTGGTATGGATTAGGAGCTATCCAGTAAATTTCCCTGTTCTAATCGTGTCCGTCTTTTCCTAAAATCCCAATTAAACGGTTTTATTGGAGATGAGCAAAGCAAAATCATCTCGACCCGTTATTAACCTAGATGGAGAAAGGTGTTATCGGATCTGAGTGAGATCTTTTCCGTAAAAATGTTTCATTGCTCGTAACATATGCTGTATGGGTGCTTGTTTTGCGAATGTAGTATTTAAATCCGTCGTCCATTTTCCATTTTCAAGGTTGACTAATACAGGCAGCATCCAATGTTTATTTTGTGGATATAAAGCTAAAACCCACGAGCCATAAAAATCAGCATATTGTTTGCTGGAGAGTATGAGGTCGACCATGCTTTGTCTGATGCTGAGACGTGTAGTGAGAGGGTTTATCTGGATGTATTCGATTCCCTCGAATATTACTTTTCGAGTCTCAGGGTTAACTGAACGTACAGCTTCAGGGGTGAAATCGGTTTCGGTGAAAAAATCAGGTTGTGAAGAAATACTGAGTTGTTTGCCTGTAATCAGGTTTAGTAAAGATTTTCCATCTGATGGCTTGTTAGGTAAATTTAATAATTCTAGTAAAGTGGGTTTAATATCGAGCAATGAAACTCTGCCAGAGATAACGCGCACGTCTTGAGTTTGTGTGCCGGTTAGTTTAAAAGCTAAAACAGTATGATACTGGGTGAGACCCAAGACATCAGTTCCATGCCCCGCTGATTGATTGGTATGCTCTTCGGAAGCGCTAGCAGGATAGAAATGCGGAATTGTTTTTTTAGTTCCGCGAATGAATAAATCTGACTCAGTAATACGATCACCTGATAACTCAAGTCCTTCGCCGTGATCAGATAATATGATAACGACACTATGATCTAGTAGTTTGCTTTGATTTAAACGTTGTAATAAACCATTAATTTGCATGTCTACTTGATGTAATGCTTGTCGATAATTTTGCAACGGTGTTGTGTCTGTAGCTCGTCCAGCCCAAAGGTACGGGTAATGCGATAGGCAAAAATGCACGGCAAGAAATACTGGTTTAGGGTGTGTACTTGATAAAGCAGGCTGTATGAAATTTAAAAAAGTCGTTGGATTATAAGTGATATAAGCTGCTCGATTAGCGTAACTGTATGGAAATAAATATCGACCTAAAAAAGTATTGACGACTAAATTTGATAATGGAAAATCATTCAAACTGCCTAGTAAAAAATCATTAAAGCCGATAGGTGGCGTGATGGCTTGATCAAAACCAAAGCGCTTATCTACATTGCTAAATCGTGTTTCATCGGTGGCATAGAGAGTTTGATAACCTGCTCGTTGCAAAATCGCAGGTAATGTTTCATGTAAATCGAAATTAAGGTGTTCTGCTAGATCAAGACGTATGCCATTTTTTTTAGGATACTGGCCTGTCAAAATACTGACCCAGGAAGGATAAGTTCTAGCCAATGGAGTGAGGGATTCAGAAAAGACAGTTGATTGATTTAAAAAATCATCAAAATGAGGGGTGCGGTTCTCACTACCAAAAAAACCTAGGAAATCAGGACGCACGGCATCAACGCCAATGATGATAATGTTGGGTTTAGAGGCGGTGGCGGCACTTTGGATACCTGAGGCTGTGTAATGATGTTTGACTAAATTGAAGACAATAAAGACGAGTAAAATACTAGTTATTAACAAACCGCACTTACTTTTTAATGCAGCATAAATCGCGCATAAGATTGCAGCGCTGAAAATAGTTATTAAGAGAATCAAAATAATTTTTGCGACAATCGGTGAAAAAATGGCTGCAGTGAGAATGGCAAATTTTGAATCTGGATAGAAACATTGGTTAGCTAATAAAATAATGCAAATGCCTATAATCCATAATGTTATGCCTATTTTTTCAGTTTGCAATTGGGTACGATGTAAGGCGCTGCTGATTGACAATGCTAGGTAACCGATAAATAAAAGATAAGCAAAATGAATGACTAGCTGCATCAGGAGAAAATAAGCAATACCGGGAAAGACAGTGGCTGGGACTTTTAAATGGTAGGTTACTATTTTGAAAACGCCTAGATAGACGCTGCTGGCTTGGATGAAAAAGCTGATTTCTAGAAAGATGAAGAAACCGGTTAAAGATAATAAATAGATGAAAAGCCAGGATTTATTGGGTTGGATATCATTCAGCATAAGTTCTTCTTAATATATTTTAGTTTGTTTATTCTACTTATTGCTTAGCACTACCTCTCCCATAAGGGGAGAGGTAGTGCTAAGCAATAAATGTTATCTCATCAGCTCCTCAGGAGAAAAATCATCCACTTTAATGACTTCTTCTCGCGCTTTTTCAGATGCTAATAACACATCCATCTCCGCACCCGTAATAATACCTTTTTTCAAAGCCGCTCTACCCTGTTCAATAAGCGTATCACCCTTAATTAACTTATCATGCACCGCAGCTTTAATCGCTTTTTCAACTGGATCCGCCGCAATCACTTTCTGCAAAGCATCCTCTATCAACGCTAACACATTATTAGACACATCAGCAGTAAAAGCCCCTTCTGTTAAACGTGCGCGTGTTGGAGTTGGTGATAATAATAATTGTGCTGCTTTAAATCCAATTTTATCGTTAGGTTTTGAAAAATGCATACCAACTGGAAAAATAATGATTCGTAATAAGCGAGCCAGCCATCGATTAGGAAAGTTCGTTAGTACGCCATCAATCGCTTCTTGGATTTCAAATAAACAAGTCAAGCTTGCCCATTTTACTATAGGCAAATCTTCTACATGGCTGCCTTGGTCTTGATATTGTTTTAACACGGCGGATAATATATAGAGATAACTTAAAATATCACCTAAACGCCCCGAAATACTTTCTTTGCGTTTCAATGAACCACCGAATACCAAAAGTGAAATATCAGCTAACAAAGCAAAGGCTGCGCTAAAGCGTGTTGCTTGTTGAAAGTAACGTTTTGTTGCAACCTTGGGTGCTTTTACTATTTTAGCGCTCGTGAGTCCAAGTAAAAACGTGCGAAAAAATTGAGTGATAGTATAACTCATGTGCGCCATCACTGATTTATCAAACTCGTGTATACGCTGATTTTCATCTTCAAGCTGAGCTGCATTGAATTCTGCCAAAATATAAGGGTGACAGCGCATTGCGCCTTGCCCAAAGATAATGAGGCTGCGCGTCAGAATATTTGCGCCTTCAACGGTAATGGCAATAGGCGTTGCTTGATAAATGCGGGCGAGATAATTCTTAGGCCCTAAACAAATACCTTTGCCACCATGTATATCCATCGCATCAGAAATAACGACGCGTCCAAGTTCAGTCACGTGATATTTTGTAATCGCAGAGGCGACAGCAGGCTTTTCACCTGTATCAATCATCGCGGCTGTAAAGGTACGTGTTGCATCCATTAAATAGGTGTAGCCGGCAATACGTGCTAAGGCTACTTCAATCCCTTCAAATCGACCAATAGGCATTTTAAATTGACGACGAATACGGGCATAAGCGCCGGTGGTGAACGCTACCATCTTGCCGCCGCCAATGGCACTTGCAGGTAAAGAAATGGCGCGGCCTGCAGCCAGGCATTCCATTAGCATTCGCCAGCCCTGCCCTGCCATTTTAGGCCCGCCAATGATCCAATCAATGGGAATAAAAACATCTTTGCCTTGTGTGGGCCCATTTTGAAATACAGCATTACAGGGGAAATGTCTTCGACCTATGGTAATACCGTCGGTGCTTCTAGGAATGAGTGCGCAGGTAATACCTAGATTTTTCTGGCCGCCCAGTAAATGTTCTGGATCATACAATTTAAAAGCGAGCCCAATGACCGTCGCAATAGGTGCCAATGTGATATACCGTTTGCTCCATGAAAGCCGGATACCCATGACTTTTTTTCCTTCATGCTCGCCCCAACATACAATACCCTTATCTGTCATGGCACCTGCATCTGAGCCTGCTTCTAATCCTGTTAATGCAAAACAAGGTATTTCTAGGCCTTTCGCTAAACGTGGTAAATAATAATTTTTTTGTTCCTCAGTACCATAATGCAAGAGTAATTCAGCGGGTCCCAGTGAATTTGGAACTGCGATGGTTGAGGCAACTGACGAACTAATACCAGAGACCATGGTTAATATTTCAGAGTGAGCATAGGCCGAAAATTCTTTTCCGCCATATTCTTTAGGAATAATAAGAGCAAAAAAACCTTGGTCTTTTAGAAATTGCCACATCTCGGGTGGTAAATCGAGTAAATGATGAGTGATGTCCCAATCATTGATCATTCCACACAGTGTTTTGACGGGGCCATCGATAAAAGCACGTTCTTCTGCAGATAATGTAGGTTTAGGATAGTTTAATAATTTTTCCCAGTCAGGATTACCTTGAAACAGCTCGCCTTCCCATCCTACCGTGCCAGCTTCTAATGCCTCACTTTCTGTGCTAGACATGGTTGGCATATTATTTCGATAAAAACTTAATATGTGACGAGTAATGTATTTGTAACGTAACTCGGTTGCATATAATGGAATAAAAACCACAGCGAAAAGAATCCAATAAAGGCCTGATATCCAAAATCCGGTATGGCTCAGTATGGTGAATAGCACTAAAAATAAAGTGGTTGCTAATGTCCAAACGGATAATGACGCACGCTGAAAAGCTAACGTGCTCACTATTCCTAAAAACGCTATAATCCAGAGCCATCCCATTATCTATTATCCTTTTCTATTATAACGTTTCATGCTCTTTCGCAACTGCATAAATGCCTGGAGCATTGCGTAAATAACCCTTGTAATCTAATCCAAACCCAAATAAAAACCGATCTTCTGTATCCAGCCCAGTAAAATCGGGTTCAAAATTAACGCCTGGCTCACGTTGACGTATTTTATTCACGATCACAGCGGAATAAACTTCTTTAGCGCCAGCTTGCTTGCAATAATCAATAATCGCAGCCAACGTTAAGCCTCCATCCATAATGTCGTCTACCAATAGTATAGTACGATTTTCTAAGGATTGTCGTGGTTCGACTAGCCAATGTAAATCGCCGCCACGTATCTCATTACGATAACGTGTTGCATGAATATAGTCGACTTCTAATGGGAAGTTTAAACGTGTCAGCAGATGTCCGCCTGGAATAAGCGCGCCTATCATCACACAAATAACAAGGGGATTTTCATTTTTTAATTTTTTGGTAATATCGGTCGCCATTTGATCTAATGCATTTTCAATAGTTTTTAAATCATGAATACAATCGGCTTTGTCAAAAATGGTTTGAATCGTTTTATTATTAATTACAGTAACGTTAGGTTTCATAGTGTCCCTGTTTTCTAAATGAGTGTTAAACATGGTTTTCTCCATCGAGTGTATAAAAAATGGTTAATTTCTAGCTGTTAACTATCGGATTTAGGATTATACACTTTACCTCATAAATGAGTAGAATAGTCGTCCTAATCATAACGAGGTTCTATCCATGAGTGATCGTAGCAATCTTTGCACTATACGTGACTTTTTACGCTGGGCTACCAGCCGCTTTAATGAAGCGGGCTTAAGTTATGGCCATGGCACTGATAGGGCATGGGATGAGGCTGTCTCGTTGATTTTACCCACGCTTCATTTGTCACAGGATATTGACTGTAGTATATTAGATGCGCATTTAACGCAGACTGAGTGCGAAAAAGTGTCTCAACTCATTGAGCGTCGGGTCACTGAGCGAGTACCGGTGCCGTATTTAACGCATGAAGCTTGGTTTGCAGGCTTATCATTTTATGTTGATGAACGTGTGCTAATTCCGCGCTCCCCTATTGCAGAGCTCATTGGAAATCAATTTGAACCTTGGGTTGATACCGATCAAGTCCATACTATTTTAGATTTATGTACAGGCAGCGGTTGCATTGCGATTGCATGTGCTAAAGCGTTTCCTGAAAGTGCAGTGCATGCGAGTGATATTTCGACTGATGCGTTGGCTGTTGCGAAAATAAATGTATTGCGTCATGAAGTGACAAATCAAGTTACTTTGCATCATTCGGATTTATTCACGGATTTGCCTGAACTCAAATACGATATCATTGTTAGTAACCCACCGTATGTAGATGCTGAAGATATGGCGGCTTTACCTGCGGAATATTTGCATGAGCCGAGTTTGGGCTTGGTTGCAGGTCATGATGGGTTAGATATTGTAGTTAGTATGTTAAAAAATGCGTATCGTTATTTAAATCCACATGGTATTTTGATTGTAGAGGTCGGTAATAGTGAATATGCGCTGGCTGAAAAATTTCCTGCAATTCCTTTTACTTGGCTGGAGTTTCAGCATGGTGGCGGTGGGGTGTTTTTATTAACAGCTGAGCAGTTGTTAGAGTTAAATTAAAAGGTAATTTTTTAGTGCCGCCTGATGTGTCTTTCCGTCTTTATTAGAATGGTACATTGACGGCACAATAACAGAATAGTTAAAATGCTCATGCCTACTACGCCAATGAGAAGTAGAACAGCCCCTAACGGTAAAATAGGTCCAACTTCGTGCAGAATTCCATTTGAATCTACTGTTGCATACTTCTCACCAATATAAAGACATACAATACCGCCTAATAACAAAACAACACACATTTTATAGTATTTTCGATAAAACTTACTTTTAAACCCTCTCCATATAGAAGCAAGTGTAAGTAGGCAGATAAGCACTAGGGCTATTTTAATCATTTATTTTGTCTTCCTTTAAAAAAGTGTATTTAAAATAAGTCAGACGCAAAGATCTCTAATTCAGCATCAGTCATTTCTGGCTGCATTTCTTGTTGTTTTTCTAAGTTCTTAAAGTCCCATTTATTTTTATCCATCAATTGGCTTAGTTTAACGCTCGTTAATGCATGTAACATATTGCTGGGTACTTTTGGATTTTCTTCTGCAAGCTGATCGATTAACGTTTTCACTCGTTGTCGTACGAGATTTGCCTGTGAGCCACAAAGAGTGCACGGAATAATCGGGTATGCCTGTTCATTAGCATATTTAATGATATCTTTTTCCTGACAATAAACTAAAGGACGAATAAGAATATGACGCTTATTGTCACTCAGCAGTTTGGGTGGCATTGAACGGATTTCACCATTATAAAGAATAGACATTAATAAACTACGGATAAGATCATCTCGATGATGTCCTAATGCAATTTTATTGAATCCATTTTCTTCCGCATAACGATAGATAATACCTCGTCGTAATCTTGAACATAATGAACAGTAAGTTTTTCCTTCTGGAATTTTGGCTTTAACAATTGAATAAGTATCTTTTGTTAAAATCTCATGAGGAATTTGGTATTTTTCCAACCATACGCGAAGACCGCTATCGTCCCAGCCGGGTTGGGATTGATCTAGTGTGAATGCGAACAGTTCGAATTTGTTGTTAGTGCGGCGTTGTAGTAACTGCAAAATGCGCATTAAAGTAAAGGAATCTTTCCCACCGGAAAGACAAACCATAATCCGATCACCTGTTTGAATCATATTGTAATCGGCAATTGCTTTTCCAGTATAATGCAATAGTTTTTTTTCAATGGCAGATTCTTTAGACAAAATCATGTTCTCCTAAGTTTGAAAATAATATTACTATTTATGTATAAAATCACTCAGCTTTTCTTTCGAGCTTTTTTCAATGCTCCTATGAGATATGACATGGCATCTCATCTTCTTTTTGAGGCTCATTCTGCAATACCCAATTTTCCATCACCTTTAAAGAATGCGGTTTTCGTTGGAAGAAATAGGATGAAACAATATTGCCGATTGGTTGGCCTGAAGCAATCAGCGGGTAGGCTTCTGTTATTTTATTATTTACTTCTAATTTATGCTCATCCTCGCTTAAATACGCTTTGTTTAAAATTTGACAAATAACCGAATTTGTTTGATAAGTAGATTTAGATTTTATTGCCTCAGCAATGGCGCGACTCATTGCCTGCTTTTCTTCTTCTGCAAATCTAGAAATAACAGGGTCGGATGCTAACAACATTAAAACAAATGACTCATTACTATCGTTAGCAAGTGAAAACACAGACTGCCCTAATCCATCAATAGCGTATAGTTCAATATTCGGTGTTGCAAGTAGCATTTGAAGCAGAATTCTCGCGCTAGGTTCTTTAGACTGTGAAGCAATTAATAGCGCTGAGCCATTGACAGTATGCAGATCCGCTATATTTGGATTAGCGTCTGCATCTAAAAGTGCTTGCGTAATGGCGGTGTAATGATTAGCGACAGCGCAGCATAACGCACTATGGTAGTATATATTATTACAATAAACAGGTTGATCTACTTCGGTAGAAAACGTAACAGGCAATCTCTTTTGTAATCCAACTATTTTCAGTTGGCTCATAAATACAACTAGCTCATCATTAGTCAGAGACACTAAAAGATCTTGATAAATCGGTTTTCCAGATGGCATATTTGATCCCTTGTTAAGGAGATTAACGAAAAAGCACGTTAACTAAAAATGGACTAAAAATCAACTAAAATGAGGATTATGTTGTAACTTTTAAATTTGTTTGTAAAAACCTGAATGGTTACTAATTTAGCCGATCCTTCGCCCTGAAAAGAAGGGCTCAGGATGACAAAAACGAGTTTCGCGCTAGCGACTATTTATATAGTATAGGTAGAGCTTAAAAATGATAAGGAGAAAATAATGCGGCTCACGACTTTTCTTGCCCTCTTTTTTTTCCCAGCCAGTGTCCTAGCTGTTTCATCACCGGTTGTTGCTAAACAGAGCATGGTGGTCAGTGAACAGCAACTCGCATCACAAGCTGGTTTAGATATTTTAAAAGCGGGCGGAAATGCGATTGATGCGGCTGTTGCAGTTGGCTATGCATTAGCTGTCGTTAACCCGTGTTGCGGTAATATAGGTGGTGGTGGTTTTATGACGATTCATCTAGCCAATGGAAAAAATATTTTTTTAAATTTTCGTGAAAAAGCGCCCTTGAAGGCTAGCGCAACTATGTTCCTGGATAATAAGGGTAATATTATTGCAAATAAAACAACGGAAGGTTATCTCGCAGTGGCCGTGCCAGGCACGGTGCTTGGTCTGGATACAGCACTTAAAAAATATGGTACGATGAAACGCCAACAAGTCATGAAAGCAGCGATTCATTTAGCAGATAACGGTTATGCACTAACATCGTATGCAGTAAAGCTACTCAATAATTCATTTTCATATTTTCAAAAACAACCTAATGTTGCAGCCATTTTTTTGAATAATACTAAACCCTATCGACTAGGTGATATTCTTATCCAAAAAGAGTTAGGCAATACACTCAAAAAAATTGCAGCTGATGGTGCTGATATTTTTTATAAGGGTGACATCGCTTCTGCCATTATCAATGCGAGTGAAAAAAATGGCGGTATCCTGAGTTTACGGGATTTCGCCCAATATACCGTACAAGAACTCACCCCTATTCAGTGCAGTTATCATGGTTATACGATTGTTTCTGCACCACCACCCAGCTCAGGTGGTGTGACCTTATGTGAAATCGCAAACATTTTGGAAAATTATTCTTTAACAAAAGCAGGTTATCATTCTGCACACGATGTACATTTTATCGTGGAAGCCATGCGTTACGCTTTTGCTGATCGTAATAATCAATTAGGTGATCCTGATTTTGTTAACAATCCTGTTGAAAAATTAATTTCAAAAGAATATGCCAAAACTATTCATCAAAAAATTCTTAAAGACCACGCAGCAATAGATATGACGCCCTCTATTAGTATCACTCATCAAAGTTTAAATACAACTCACTATTCCATTGTCGATAAAAATGGCAATGCTGTTTCTGTGACCTATACATTAAATAGTTTTTTTGGTGCCAAAGTCATTGCAGGTAATACAGGATTTTTTCTTAATAACGAAATGGATGACTTTGCCAGTAAACCGGGGGCAGTTAATCAATTTGGTTTACTGCAAAATATGGCAAACAATATTCAACCCGGCAAGCGACCTTTAAGCTCAATGACCCCCACAATTATTTTGAAAGATAAAAATATATTTATGGTATTGGGCAGCCCAGGCGGACCCCGTATTATTACGGCCACATTAGAAACGTTGTTAAATGTCATCAATTATAAAATGAATATTCAAAAAGCCGTCGATGAACCGCGTTTTCATCATCAATGGTTACCAGATGTAATTGATTACGAGCCTGATACATTTTCTATTGGTACAATAAACCATCTTGAAGAAATGGGATATCACTTAAAGCTACAAAAAACATGGGGTGCGATGGAGGCGATTTTATTGAATCCTATAGATGGAATATTGTATGGTGCAAATGATAGTCGTCGTCCGGATGGAAAAGCTATTGGGTATTAATGAGCTCTGAGTTATTAAGAAAATAAATCTCACGTGTATTAGATAATTTTTTTGGGCATTATTATTGTAAATATGGTGGGTGCTAAAATAATGTCTTTCCACTTTACATGCTGTTGAATATTTTTTTTTAAAATAGGCGGGCAGACGCAGTCAATTTTTGATTTAAGACTCTGCTGTTCCAGGACTTTCATTTTTATATCGAAAAACATTTTTGAAAATGCTGGATCAGGTTTAAAAGGAAGAGGTACAGGCATCATGCGATTAGATGTATTTCTTTCAATAAAGGCTAAATGCTTTTCAAAATCTGGTGCTTCAATAGTAGGCTCTAATGTTAATTTTACTTTATCCATAAGCGAATTTTTATGTTGACTGTCCGGAGATAGGCATAAATGCATATAGATAAAATAATAAAAGGCTATTTTTTTGTAATGCTTAGGTACTGTGTTAACATATTCAGCAAAATCAGCTGTAGTTTCTAAAACAGCCTTATTATCCGCAGCAATACCTGTCATAGATTCAATAATTTTTAACTGACTCATTTCATTGATAACAGACACGGCATCTAATTTAGAAAGCAGTTCATTTAGTTTGGTATTAATTTGTCGTAAATGAGTAATATTTTCTGGATTTTCTATTCGTGTGCCTGGTGCAGATGGTTTAAATATAAAGTA
>DHJK01000021.1:27210-27665 GCA_002404295.1 Legionellales bacterium UBA4722 | reverse complement strand
ACTATCTGATGTGTAAAAGAATTTTTGATAATCATAATCCATTTGTACAAATGTATTAGCGACAGCCGCGAAGGTAGGAATAATGTCTGACAAGGCTTGGAGTTGGCCTTTACAAAGCGCACAATTTACACTATAAGGATCCTTACAGGCTCCGTCAGTACTGCTACTATTACAAACTGTTAATTTACCACCACATGTGTCACCCAGATCAAAAGGGGTTCCTGGTTCAAATACGGGCAAAACATTACCAGGCGCTACGCATCGAGCATTGCCTGGCTTAGACTTGCAAAGATAAGGAGCTGGAAGATTTTCTACATCCTGATGCCTTGCCAACGTCTCATAGCAAACTAATCCAGTAAATAAATTCTTAAAGGGCTGTTGCGCCGCGCCTGCAATATCCGGAAAGCTTGTCGTTGCGTATACCGAACCCCTTTGATCTATCAGCTGTAAGACAG
>DHJK01000021.1:21405-26995 GCA_002404295.1 Legionellales bacterium UBA4722 | reverse complement strand
ACAGGTTCATACTCATCCAGCGGGATCCTTCGGAGCCTGAAGCTTGCCAGACCACCACTCAGCCACTGTACAGCCCAATTTGCGATGTTTTATTTGAAAATACCAAAAATCAAAGCGAAACGCATTGACGCCGAATAACAGGGTGACACACATTGCTAAAATCCATCCAGCAAAGGTGTGATATTTAAAAAGATAATAAAAAGAAACAAAAAATGTGAGGACACTCAGCATTAAAAAAAACAACGCATACCATCTGTAAAGCTTGGCACTCAGCTGCAAATCGGCTTCGGTGACGTTAAGACGCTCCAAAGCTTGTTCAAAGGTTTCGGTACGTAGCTTTTTTTCTGGCGTGAATGTTGTTTTTAAAGTGGAACCAATCACGTGGTTATAGGCGGTTAGCTCATTCAGCCCTAACCACGCACCAGGATTAAAAAATGTCTTTCGTGAGATTTTAAATATATCTTTAATTGCCATAGCAGACATTACCTATCACCAGTACTCGTGTACCTTAGCAGTCGCGTATAAAAAAAACAATAGATTGCATGATTGAATGTAGGAAGTGAGTGGGATAGTATTAATGCTAAATTAAAGGGTAACTATTCAGTAAGCTGTTGCTGTAATCGTGCCCCTGCCCGTGCCCGTCTTTTTCTACCTATTTAAATAAGCTCAATTAAATGGATAGGAAAAGACGAGCACGCACGCGGGCAGGGGCACGTTTGGAGCAGTGAAATTTGATAGGGATGTAGCGTAATATGCCAAATATAGATTTACATGCCTCACATGAGTTTTGGAAAAACTATGAAGATCCGATGATTTTTCGCGTTATCTCTTTCATGGAAAGTGTTGAAAGTTGGACACTCGATGGCAATCCTGAACTAGAAGAGGCCATTAAAACGATGGGTGATGCATTAGATAAGCTCACTCGTTTTGAACTCAGCAAAGAAGAACAATTCGTCACGCTCTGCGCCCATCTTAAAACATCACGCATTTTACGTCTCTTACAAGCCATTGACACTATTGATCCGGGTTCGGCATCCAAAGTATTAATGTATGCTGAAGAAAACAACACCCCGGATAATTTACTGGCAGGGCTTTTTTTACGTCGCAATATTGTATTTGAACGATTACGCTTATTGGCACGTGTATTTACACCACAACGGTTTGAATTGGTCTTAAAAGCGCTGGAGCAAGAACATGTATAAAATGCGATCGAAAGTAACTAGTGGATTACTTGTATTGACCTGTCTAATGACTTCATTCGCTTTTAGTCAGCCGCCTTCAACCACACCTACACAAACACCGCCAACGCCCGCATTAACCTCAGATAAATTTAAAGAAAAAGTGGCTGCGCTGGACGCTCAGACTCAAAGCAAGCTTGATGCCGCGATTGCCAAATTATTAGGCTCTTCACAGTCAGCAGTTGCTGCGCCTATCACGGCTCCGCAAGCGTCGCCTGCAAGCACACCGCCTGAGACTCAAACACCCAGCTCATCACCAGAATCTACACCTACAACGACACCCTCCCCTGCAAGCTCTAGCAGTGGGCTTAATCTGTTAGGAAATTAAATAATGTGAAGGAACTGTTACTTATGTCAGTACGCACTACCAAAACAAGTATCACTGTCTTAATCACTACATTAGCACTCGCCTTTATGTATAGCGCTGTCGCACAAGCGGATGATACCACCACCACAACAACAACAGACATCACCAAATCAGACAGTGATAAACCTAGCAAATCAGAAAGTTATTTAAAAGACATCAGGGACACTCTCCAACTCAATATTAATAAGCTGCCTGTTTATTTAAATCAATTAACCAAAATGTCTTTAAGTTGGCTTGCGCCGGATGATTCAACCGCAACAGCCACGTTACAAAATCATTTCACTACTTTAGCAAATGAAAAATTGGAAAATGCACAGACACAAACTGATAGCCAAAATCAATTTCTCAGTGCTTTTATCCCTGCTGCATCTAAGGATTCGGCAGACATTACCTACCAAACAATGCTCCTCCCCCTTACCACCCCCAGTTCTGCATCTCAGAATAATGCCATATTCAATTACACACTTTATGCATCTGGTCTTAATATTCAACATACCGCGCCGGATGATATTGGATGGCGACCGGGTCGCTCTCTTATCCTCTACAAAAATTACTACTACACAGCTTCTGCAGTACAAACCTACAATGGTTATATTTTAAGTGAACTGTATGCTAATTCTAAAAATGGTAACAAGATAAAAAAAACGCAAGATTCGCTTGTTCATCAAGCAAATGGCTCTGACTGGTTCACACAAATTGCCTCTGAAAACATTGGTATTGTGTTACGTCAAATCTTACTTTATAACTCCCAAACGTATGTGGTGCTCACGCAGCTGCTGGACACACAACAAAAATTATTAACTGCACAAGTGATGAATAATGCATTGTTGATTGCTGTTAACCAAGAAAGTGAAAGTCGCCTTTATACCAAAGCGGCGAGCTTACCGCCCGATTAAATATCGGTTTGTGCTTGGGCTGATAACAGCTCACTCCACATTCTGCACTTGCTCCCGAATCTGCTCAATTAACACTTTTAATTCCACAGAAGCTCTAGTGGTATCCACATCCGTTGATTTCGCACCCAACGTATTCGCTTCCCGATGCAACTCTTGCATTAAGAAATCCAATCGTCTACCCGTGACACCGCCATGTTTCAAAATACGTCGCACCTCGGAAATATGCGCATCAATACGATCCAATTCTTCCATCACATCTGTTTTTTGCGCAAATAAAACAATTTCTTGCTCAAGACGCTCTGCGTCCAGCTCAAGTTTTGCATCACTGAATCGTGCAATTAATCGTTCACGCTGGTAACTTAAAATTTCCGGCATATGCTGACGCACTTTTGCTACTTCGATTTTCATTTGTTCTAGACGTTGTAAAAATAATTGTTTTAATTCTTCACCCTCACGCGCTCTGGCTGCAACTAAATCCTGTAACGCTTTATCTAACAAGGCTAATACTTGATCTTGAATCACATCCAAATCCATTTCTGCCATTTGAAAAATACCCGGCCAATGCAGAATATCCATCGCATTAATAGGTGCTGCCGATTTTAATTTTTGCGAGATAATGTCACTTGCATGACACAGTTGATCTGCAAGAGCGTGATTGATGGTAATACCTACGCCTAAAGCATCACTGGGTTGAAATCGTAAATGACATTCTATTTTGCCGCGCTTAATATGATGACGAATACGCTCACGCATGGGCGCTTCCAACGCGTGTAACGTTTCTGGTAACCGCAACATCATTTCAAGATAACGGTGATTAATCGAACGCAGCTCACACACGGCACTGCCCCAGTCCCCTTGCCCTTGGATCCTTGAAAAAGCGGTCATACTTTGGATCATGATTTTTTACCTCTTTTATCCCTTCCGTTCTAGATTATAACGTCTATAATGTTCGCCCTGCCATCTATTTAAAGAGAACATTATGCGAGCAAGCAATAGAGAAAATAATCAACCCCGTGAGATCCGCCTAACACGACATTATACAAAACATGCGGAAGGTTCCGTGCTCGTCGAATTTGGCGATACTAAAGTCATTTGCACAGCAAGTGTCACCGTTGGCGTTCCTTATTTTTTAAAAAATACCGGCAAAGGCTGGTTGACAGCTGAATACAGCATGCTACCCCGCGCCACTCATGAACGCGTACAACGCGAAGCCGCAAAAGGTAAACAAAGCGGCAGAACACAAGAAATCCAACGCTTAATTGCTCGCTCTCTACGCGCCGCTGTCAATCTCAGCGCGTTAGGCGAAAATACGATCACTATTGATTGCGATGTGATCCAAGCCGATGGCGGCACTCGCACTGCTGCCATCACAGGTGGGTGCGTGGCTTTATATGATGCTATTCAATATTTAAAACAAAAAACTAAATTAAAATCGGAACCGTTTAAGCAGTTTATTGCGTCGCTTTCTGTGGGGATTGTGAAGGGTACACCGGTGTTAGATTTAGATTATGTTGAAGATTCGAGTGCAGATACCGATATGAATGTGGTGATGACGGAGCATGGTGGGTTTATTGAGGTGCAGGGAACGGCGGAGAAGGATGCGTTTAAGCAGGAAGAGTTGGATCAGTTGTTGGTGCTGGCGAAAGAGGGGATTCAGCAGTTAGTGGATAAGCAGAAGGCTGTTTTAGGATTGATATAGCAGCTCAGGGCATAATAGGTTAAAAGGCAATGCTTGCGAAGCAAGCATTGCGGCGTAAACAAGGAGCGTGTTAGCCGATTATCCATTTCAGTGATGCGGGTAGAATGGACTAAAATACTCGTGTTCGGTGGTCAAAGTGACGATTAGCTTGGATTCCCTTTCTGTAATATAATTAGTACCCCCATCATGAGGCGTAATCGTCATTTTAAAAACACAGTCGACCTCGCCAAAATGATCAGTATATTCCGGACCATATTCCGGCTTAAGTGTAGTCAATGCCTTTTGAAAGTTAGTTGCAGCATCTGATGAATCGCGCCCAAATGTCAAGCCACCAAACTCTATCGCGTAATCTTGATCTATTTTATCCCAGCGGTGTGAGGGGAGGCTCTTAAATATGGTATATGATGCACGGTAATAGCCATTACCATACGTATTAAAAGCGGATGATATATCATCTGGAAAATTATATGAAGTCTTCTCTTGGATGGCATGCATTGCATCTACACACAGATTTGCATCGTTTGCCTGTGCTTGCACCCCATTATCTTCAGCCAGCGCAGGTTGTTCCATTATAGTTAGCATGATGCATGCTACAGCTATTTTATAAAGTTTGTTTTTCATATTCATGACATAACTTCCATTAAAAAAGTGATTATATCTTTTGATAAATATATAATCCGGCGCTTTATTTAAACAACTCAAGAGCGCGTAATGTATATCTTCGAATACAAATTAAAATTCAGGCTTATTTTTAGATAAATCGCTTAGCGAGGGAGAATCCTGAGATGAGCTTTGTTCTGAGGGTTGAAATAGCCCGAAATGATCGCGCGCTTTTATAGAATACTCTTTTACTTGCGAAGCTTGATTTAGGCGCACACGTGCATCAGCCAACGTCATAGGCTCACTTATAACCACTCGGCTTTTTTCACCATCAGCAGTGAGAAAATCTCTATTTCTGTCTAGCATGTCTTGCCTGCTTACATCTTCGAAGTAGCCATTCTCACCACAATGATCTCTTATGAAGTCTTGAATAGTGTTTTTTACAACTTCTGTGGCTGATCGTCCGGATAAATAATCGTAATGTAAAATATGGAAAGGAGGATTTATTTTAAGAAGGGACTGTTGCTTGCCGTGTTTGTGGTGAATAAAATGTGCTTTTTCTGCAAACTGAGGATCTATCTTGGATTGTTCAAATAGATTCACGAGAGCTTGTTTTAGCTCTTCTGGGCCTTCAGCTGTAAAATCATTTATCACACTCACGGGAGGTTCCTATCTTTTCACAATGCATGTGCGGTTATTATATATGATAAACCTTAAGGTAATCTTATATTATAACCTGATTTATGGATAAGAACGCCGCTTAGGACACCTCTCCCCTTGTGGGGGGGGG
>DHJK01000021.1:756-21267 GCA_002404295.1 Legionellales bacterium UBA4722 | reverse complement strand
CCCGTCGCTGCGCGCCGACCTCTCCCACAAGGGGAGAGGTGTACTCAGCAGCATTCTTATCCATAAATCAGGTTATATAATCAATAAGCAACGGCGCATGATCTGAAAATCGTTGATCTTTAAAAATAGAAACCTCTTTGATTGATTTTAGCAACCCTGGCGTCACAACCTGATAATCAATCCGCCATCCTACATTTTTAGCCCATGCCTGCCCGCGATTAGACCACCACGTATAATGATCCGCTTCTTGATTCACATGCCTAAAAGCATCGCAAAATCCCAGTGAACCAAATAACTCATCCATCCAGGCACGCTCTTCCGGTAAAAATCCAGAGTTCTTTCGATTGCCACGCCAATTTTTTAAATCAATTTCGCGATGCGCGATATTAAAATCACCGCAAAGAATAATTTCTTTTGATTTTGAAGTGAGCGCTTTCAAATAGTCTGCATAGCGTTTCAGAAAATCAAATTTGACCGCCTGACGAAGCTCCCCGCTCGTGCCGGAGGGGAGATAGACTGATGCGATACAATATTCAGGAAAATGGGCTTCGATATAACGGCCTTCTTGATCCGCTTCAGGCCAACCTAATCCAGTGATGACTTGTGTGGGTTTTTGTTTTGAATAGATGCCTACACCGCTGTAACCTTTTTTTTCGGCGCAATGGAAATAGCTGTGATAGCCTGCGGGTTGAAATAACTGGTGTTGCAAATCAAGATGCTGAGCTCTGACTTCTTGCACGCAGACAACATCGGCGTTTTGTTGTTGCATCCATTCGAAGAAGCCTTTTTTGGCAGCTGCGCGAATGCCGTTTAGGTTGAGGGTGATGATGCGGGGCATGGTTTAACAAAGCCTTATGTAATATTAATTTTCACTAATCTCGCTTAGCATACCTCTCCCACAAGGGGAGAGGTTATCTATTTAACGCCCAAGCAAACTCTGAAGCATCTGCCCAGCTTTTCCTTGCACCTTATCCTTTAACTGATCCTGCACTTTCGCTTCAATTTTTTTAACCTGCTGGTCAGCCACCGCTTTAACTAACACACCCGTATCCAAACGAATAGCAGGGTCTTTGAGATATCCAGCAATGTTAATCGGAATCGGCAACCCATACAGATTACCCCAATCATTTTTTTGATCTGTCGTTGCTTGGCTCAATACCGTTTGCAAATGATAATCAATTTTTTGATTAACCAAATCAATTGAACCCTTACCATCCGTTTTGAATCGTGGAGAATTTAACACTAAATCATCATTCACCATCACGCCATCACGAAACACAAGATTTCCCGTCAAACTATCAAATTGAGTTTGCTTGGTATTCGTTGTTGTAAGGGCTTTCTGTTTTAACACAGAATAAGCACTATCAATTAAATAACCGATATCCATACCTTGTAAAACACCCTGGTTAAAATTGACCTGCCCTGTGCCATTTAAATTTTTCACGATGGCATCAGAACTACTGCCCACTGTAGTTACTTGCAATGCAATATCACCTACACCTTGCAATTTAAGTTTTTGATTGTTGCCCCCTAAATCTTGTAACAAAGGCTCAATGTGCACACTCGTCAATTTACTGTCCATCGCAATTTGCGGCACGACACCTGTCAAATTTACTTTAACAGTAGACTGTAAAGATCCTTGATAAAAATCAGCCGTGATAGGTGCTAATTCTAAAACACCAATTTGATAATGCATGGGAACCATCACATTAGTCAGTTTCACTTGTTTCGCTTCAACCGTATCAATTTTGAATTTACCCTTCACATCAACCGTATTAGCAGCCGCAGTAAAATCAATGTCGCCACTCATATTTTTAAGGGTTTGCACATTCGTCATATCTTGACCGCTGCTTTGCAATACCTCTTTCAAATCACAGGGCTGAATTTGAAAATGACCCGCAGCATGTGGCGTTGTCGTTAAATTAACAATGCTTATTTTACCTGTCAAATTTAGGCCGCCCAGTTGTCCATGAAAATTTGTCCATTGCAATGTTTGTTGTTGCAGATCTGCGATCACATCACCCGTCACCTGCCAATTATATTTTTTCGTACCTTGCTGCAATTGCTCATCCACTACAAGATTACGGAAAGAGTAAATTTGTTGATCCACACTCAATGAAATTTCGCTAGTCATTTTGACGTGGCCCGATAAGGCTGGATTTTTACTGATGAAATTAAAATCACTGGAAATAGAAAATGGCTTTAAAAAGCTAATATCTTTAGCTTGCAGATTCAATTTCTCAATCGTTAAAAATTGATTTTTTTGTTTGTCTGTCCAGTTCACTTCTGCATTAGTGACTTCAATTCCTTCTATGGCCAAGCCAGCAGATAGCCTTCTCATTGGATTTTGATCAGAACGACCCACAACTGGTTGCGCTGTATTAGCTAAAGACTGTTGAAATTGCCAGTTATTTTTGCCATTAGCTTCTTTAATCAAATTTAATTTTAATCCATCTAACAGGATTCCGCTCGATTCAATTCTTTTATGAAATAATGGAAATAACTTAACGCCAAAAGTCGCATGTTGCATTTCAGCAAATATTTTTTGTTCAAAACCGGTGGGATTGCTTAACAAGACATGCCCTGTTTTTACACCTAGATAAGGAAACAATGACCATGATAAATCACCTTCAATCGTTAATTGGCGGCCAGTGTATTTCATAACTTGCTCGGCAATCAGCGGTTTAAAGCGATTAGGATTCACGAAAGTGACTAGACAAACCGCCGTGAGAATCACCAGCAAAACTAGAATACTCACAATCGCCCCTAGCCATTTAAGAGATTTTCTCATATGCTTGCCTCCATATCTTGAATCATTGGAGCGGGTGATGGGAATCGAACCCACGCTAAGAGCTTGGGAAGCTCCCGTTCTACCATTGAACTACACCCGCAAAGAATTTAACGCTGATTATGTCATTATCTGGATCAAAAAACCAATAGGACTTCTTATGTATAAAATCTGCTTCTATGTTCCCGCTACACACCTTGAGCAAGTCAAATTAGCCATGTTTGGAGCAGGTGCGGGTCAATTGGACAATTACAGTCACTGCTCGTGGCAAGTATTAGGTGAAGGACAATATTTGCCGCTAGGTGGCAGCGAGCCTTTTCTTGGCGTTCAACAAGAGTTATCAAAAGAATCCGAATATATGGTAGAGATGATTTGTACAAATCAATGCATTCATGATGTGATTGCCGCATTAAAATCAAGCCATCCGTATGAAGTACCGGCTTATCAAGTGATTGCTTTGGAAGATATCTAACATGAATACTTATTTATTTTATGACATTGAAACTACAGGGTTGAGCAAAGCGTTTGACCAAGTATTGCATTTTGCAGCCATTCGCACTGACCGTTCATTGAAAGAATTGGAACGTTATGAAGTCAAAATCAAGCTCAATCCAGACGTGACCCCCTCACCTGCGGCCATCATTACTCATCATATGGGTCTAAAAGAAATTGCTGAAGGTATTGATGAATTTGAAGGCATTAAACAAATTCATCACTGGTTAAATGTGCCGGGGACGATTAGCTTAGGCTATAACACACTTCGTTTTGATGATGAATTTTTACGCTTCTCTTTTTATCGCAATTTATTGCCGCCTTACACCCATCAATATGCCAATCAATGCAGCCGCATGGATTTATACCCTATGGCTGTGATGTATTATTTATTTAAAAATCCTATTTTAAAATGGCCGATGATGGATGGAAAACCTTCATTTAAACTTGCGGAGTTAAGCGCTGCGAATCAGCTTGCTGAAGGACGCGCCCACAATGCAATGGTGGATGTGGAGGCAACACTTGCTTTAGCACGGATTTTCTTTAAAGAACGTGAAATGTGGGATTATCTCGCGGGTTATTTTAATAAAGAACAAGATCAAGCTCGATTACGAGAGTTACAAAACGCACCCGCCCTGATGATTGATGGTATTTTAGGCGCAGAGAGATATTATCAAAGCCCCGTGTTATTTTTAGGTATGCATCGACATTATAAAAACCAAATGTTATGGTTACGTTTAGACGCTGAAGAATTAACAAAAATAACGCAGGAAACTATTCCGGAAATTCGTGTATCGCATAAAAAAATAGGTGAACCTAGTTTTATTCTGCCATACAAAGAGCGCTTTTTACAGCATCTGACGCCTGAGCGCAGAGCACTTTCAGAATCTAATAAAACATGGCTAGAGCAGCATCCCGATATTTTTTCACAACTTGTTTCTTATCACGCGGATTATCAATATCCCCTTTATCCAGAAACGGATGTGGCGGCGGGCTTATATATCAATGGATTCTGGAATCATACTGAAGAAAATTTTTGTCGTACCTTTCATACGGTTAGCCATAAACAAAAAGCAAAACTAACAGAACAAGTTCAAAACCCACGGTTGCAGATGCTTGCATTACGGATTTTGGGGAAACATTATCCGGAAGTGTTAAATGCAGAACAAGCTGAACGGTTTGCGGAATATATGAAAAAAAGAAATCCTGCTGATGATCATGAAGTTCTTATTGATTATCAAGGGAGAAAAAAATTAACACCGCGAATGGCGCTCAATGATATTTTAGAGTTGCGCAAAGATCCTAAGCTTACACCTATTCAACTTGAATTATTGGATGAATTAGAAAGTTATTTGGTGCCTATACCCCATCAAGCCTGAGGATGGTAAATACCGAGCATTATCAAGATAATGCTCGGTGCTTGTATAGTTTATCCTAAGTTAAGTCGCAGACCAATATTACCCAAGTTATATCTTTGAGCATCTAGCTTTACTTGCCAACTTGTTGTTTCAGCATGGCCAGTGTAAATGGTAGAGCCGAATAAGAAATGAGTGCTTGCGACATATACCCATCGATAATCAACAAATGCGCTTACATACTTGTTGAAATCATAGCTCAATCCCAGCTTTACTTGTCCAGCAAAAACTGAGTTAGTATCACTAGGATTAGAGTTATAGTGATTGATGCCTATTTCTGCTGGATTTATTTGAGTAGCATTTGCACCTGAAATTCTGACAAGCGCATTACCTAGACCTAAACCGATGTAGGGATGAACTGGAAAATTAGAATTATTAAAATTTAAAACGCCATTTGCAAAGAACAGCGTTCTGTTCATTGGATATGAAACTTGAAAATCATGCTCAGGCGCTCTCACATTACTATTGACCAATATTCCACTAAAGGTGCTACTGTTCATAGAGTACCCTTCCAATTCAACGGCGGGCCCTAATGTCCATGGTGAGGAAGGCTGTAACACTATCTGTTGTGTTTGATATCCAAGCTGTCCCCCAAAAAATCCGGATGACTGGCTATTCATTTGACCAAAAGCATTGACGGCCAAAGTCCCACCGCTGCCTGCAGGAAGAAAAGCCGCAGCAAACTGGCTAGCGTTAATATTATTAGAAGAACCGCCGCCGCCAAAAATACCAATATAAAACTTTGCAGGAGGGCTGATAGTAACAGGTTCAACTTGGTTGTAACTTGCAAAAGCTGGGATACTTAAAGATAATAAAAAAAGCGAAGAAGAGATGCGTAATTTCATTTGATGCTCCATTGATTGTGTTATTTCCGTCATTTTACTGTCTCTAAATGATACCAGCAATATTAACAATCTATTCTTTCTTGTCAAGCAAGTCAGTTGCGAGCACTTTTTTTGATGCATGCGAGCATCTAGCTACACGCTAACACCCGCTGGTGGTCAAACTAAAGGTAGGCGCACTCCCCACCACCGCTGCAGTATAAGAAACACGGCAATTAGGGACTGTTCCACCGGATACATCAATCGTAATTGGATTCCCTGCCGTGATAGAAAGGTTATCCGTCGTCGGATTTAACTGCGTTGCTGCAATGATTCCAACAAGCGATGCATCAGGATATTGATTAACCATAGTGACAGAAGTTCCATCCATATTGACTGTGCCGGCGGTTGAAGTACAGGTTGGGGTTTGGCTCACGCCTGCAATATCAACCATACAGCTGGCTTTTGCTAAACTAGCGGCTGTTCTGATAGTGCCGTATATTGCTTGTGCTTTTGCTGTCCGTGCTTGCGATTGAATATTAATATATTTGGACAAAGCAACCGCGCTTAAAATTCCCACAATAGTAAGAACGACGATAAGCTCGATTAAACTAAACCCATGTTGAGACAATTTCCGTTTTTTTCTCATGTTAGCATCCTGCCTAATTAAAAGTGTATTTTTGCTGCGCAAAATGAAACCATCACAGCAACCACAATATAAAAGTATATATCGCTATTCAGAAACTTCATACTCCTATGAATTTTATGCTATCGTAGCACTATTCAGCAAATAATGGATTGCTCAACTGCCATGACTCACTTATCTCGCCTATTCATCATTTTTTTTATAAGTTTCTTCAGCATCGTTACAGCGGCTGATACAACTACAACAACAGTGAGCACTAACGATTCTACGCCTCCAAAAGAATCGTCCAGACTCTGGAACTTACAAGATGCCGATATTCTAAGCGTTATTAATGAAGTATCACTTGAAACAGGCAAGAATTTTGTCGTAGATCCACGGGTCACAGGCAAAATTTCATTAGTCTCAAGCAAACCCATTCGACCGGATCAAGTTTATGATTTATTTCTTTCAGTCTTAGAATTATTGGGCTACTCCGCCATCCCCAGCGGTGATGTCATCAAAATCATTCCCAATATGCAAAGTGGAGAATTAGCGACACGAGTGGCGACCAGCAGATCACCCGGAAAAGGCGATGAAGTGGTAGTGCGCGTTATCCCTCTTGAGCATGTGTCAGCAAATCAACTCATCCCCGTTATTCGTCCGCTTTTACCACAGTGGAGCAACGTATCCGCTTACACACCTGGTAACGTGATTATTGTTTTAGGCAGAGCATCAAATATCGATCGTATTAATGCCATTATTCATAATGTTGATACTGCATCCAGCAATGATATTGATATTGTCCCATTACACCGTGCGTCAGCAGCTCAAATAGCAGCCGTTTTAACGAACCTACAAAACTCAGCACGTGCGAGTGGAGATACCCCGCAAGTGTCTATTGCACCCGATGAGCGCACCAATAGCGTTTTACTCAGTGGAAATAAAGCCTCGCGTTTACGTATGCGTGCTTTAATCAATCAGCTGGATACACCTAGCAGTGGGGCACAGGGTAATACACAAGTTGTTTATTTACGGTATTTGCAAGCCAAAACATTCGCGCCTATTCTTGGGAAAATTGCACAAAATATTGCTGGCAAAGACAGTGACAACAGTAGCTCAAGCACATCATCGGCATCTAGCACGCCTAGCAACCCTTCCATGTACGGGTCAACACCTAATTCTGGCTCTAGCACATCAAGCACAACTGCAAAAGCGATGCCTGAAAATAAAACCAGTATTCAAGGCGAGCCCTCAACCAATGCACTCATTATTACAGCACCACCCGCACTGATGAGAGCATTAACTACAGTCATTGCAAAACTAGATATACGACCTGCTCAAGTATTAATTGAAGGGATTATTGTTGAGCTTGATCAAAATGATGCGAAGAGTTTAGGTATTCAATGGGGCGGTTTACCGCCTTCGACGTCGTCATCAACGTCCACATCTACAACAGGTGCTGTAGTCACTAATAGTTTTACACCCATTGGGCAAGGCGTGGTTGGCATTATCCCTCATATGCAAGTCCAGGCTATTTTGCTAGCACTGCAAACGAGCACAGGCGCCGATATTTTATCAACGCCTTCTATCGTTGTGCTAGACAATCACAGAGCGATTCTTGCTGTAGGACAGCAAGTCGCTGACCAAACAGGCTCGTATGCAACAACGGGCAGTACATCGACTGTCACACCGTTCAATACCTTTAACCGGTTAGATGTACAGCTTAATCTGGATGTTACACCGCAAATCAATTTAGGCGATGCAGTACGTCTCACTATCAAACTAAAAAATGATACATTGCAAAACCCAGATAATCCGGGCCCTAATCCGACAACAAACACAAGCTCAATACAAAATTCAGTTATCGTGAATAGCACAGATGTGTTAGTTATTGGCGGCTTGATCAGCAACGATATTACCAACACCACAGAAAAAGTGCCTATTTTGGGTGATATTCCTTTGATAGGCGAATTATTCAAACACAAAACACGTCGCCTGGCAAAGAAGAATTTAATGGTCTTTATCAAATCAACTATTATGCGCAATCCTGAAGATGCCACGGGAATCACGAACACTAAATATGATTTGATTCGAAATAAACAAATCAATTGGCCAGAAGATGTCACTAATATGGGTGAGCAAAAAACACAGAATATTTTACCACTCTTAAAGGGCGCAACTTTACCTAAACCGTTTGAGGAATAATGTGAAGTGGCAAGCACAATTCAAAAACCCCACAAGCTCCCTTTCTCCTTTGCCAAGCGTTATGGCGTGCTCATTTCGCAAATTGAAGACAACTCTGCCATTGTGGTTTACCGCAATCAACCTAGTATTACGATTTTAAATGAACTACGCCGATACCTGAATATTCCCATTAAATTAGAATCCGTCGACGATGAAACCTTTGGGAAATTACTGGTTAAAAATTATGAAACCGATTCCAGCACCGCCATGCAAATGGCAGAAGATTTAAGTGACTCGATGGATTTGTTTGATTTATTGCATGACTTACCCAAACCTGAAGATTTACTCGAAAGACAAGATGATGCGCCGATCATTCGCTTATTAAATGCATTACTCAGTGAAGCTATTAAAGAAAGCGCATCTGATGTCCATATTGAAACGTTTGAAGATCGTATCACTATTCGGTTTAGGGTGGATGGTATATTGCGAGATGTATTAGAGCCACAACGTGTCTTAGCGCCGCTCATCGTGTCGCGTATTAAAATTATGGCAAAACTGGATATTGCTGAAAAGCGATTACCACAAGACGGTCGTATTACTCTTCGTATCGCGGGTAGAGCGGTAGACGTGCGTGTTTCAACGATGCCAACCAGTCATGGTGAGCGTGTCGTTCTACGTTTACTGGATAAACAAACGGCACGTTTGGATTTAGCTCATTTAGGCATGGAACCGAATGGCTTACGGTTGATGCAAAAGCTCATCGCTATTCCGCATGGTATTATTTTAGTAACGGGCCCCACGGGTTCAGGAAAAACAACTACACTTTATGCTGCACTCACGGCACTCAATAACAATACAAGAAATATTTTAACAGTTGAAGATCCTATTGAATTTGATTTATCAGGTATTGGCCAAACGCAGGTGAATTATAAAGTCGACATGACCTTTGCCAAAGGGTTACGCGCGATCTTACGTCAAGATCCTGATGTTGTGATGGTCGGAGAAATTCGTGACGTAGACACAGCACAAATTGCAATTCAAGCGAGTCTCACCGGTCACTTGGTGCTCTCCACTTTACATACGAATAGTGCAATCGGCGCTATTACACGTTTAGATGATATGGGCATCGAACCTTTTCTACTTTCATCCAGTTTAATTGGTGTGCTCGCACAACGCTTAGCGCGGATGTTATGCAAAGAATGCAAAAAACCGGTGGTTGCATCAGCAGGCGAATGCACGCTACTTGGCATACCTGACGCGAACCCACCTACTCTTTATCAACCTGCTGGTTGTAGTCGTTGTCGTTATTCTGGTTACAGTGGTCGTAGCGGTATTTATGAACTCATTGCAATAGATGAAACTCTACGTACTCTCATTCACGACAGAGAATCTGAACAAAACATGAGAAAATATGCACGCACTTTGTTTCCCAGTATTCGTCAAGATGGTTTTAGACGTGTTTTAGCCGGCGATACATCACTAGAAGAAATTTTACGTGTCACTAGCGAGGAGTAATCATGGGTGCTTTTCAATATAATGCTATTGATTCCCAAGGTGCTTCACGAAAAGGGATAATTGAAGCTGACTCGCCTAAAGAAGCGCGTCGTTTATTACGTGAGCAAGGTTTAACACCGATCGAAATTCAGCTCGCACAACAAAAGATGTCTAATTTCAAAATAAAAGCGTTTGGTAAGCCTTCCATTAGTACAAAAGAATTAGCGTTAATGACTAGACAATTAGCAACGCTATTAACCGCCGGCTTACCTTTAGAAGAAGTATTAGCTGCTGTTGCTGAGCAAACAGAAAAACAACGCACTAAAGGTTTAATTTTATCGGTTCGCAGCAAAGTATTAGAAGGCCATTCACTCGCCGCCGGATTTCGTGATTATCCGGAAGCATTTTCTCCCTTATATTGCTCGACTGTTGAAGCAGGTGAAAAGTCAGGGCATTTAGATATCGTACTGCAACGCTTGGCGGATTACACTGAACAACAATTTCATATGAGGCAAAAAATACAGCAAGCATTAATTTATCCTTCAGTCATGATTTTTGTCGCACTTGGCATATTGGGTTTTTTATTAGAGTATGTCGTGCCAAAAATGATTGCCGTGTATAGCAATATTGGGCAGGCACTGCCTGGGATGACAGTGGTATTAATTGCTATTAGTACGAATTTAAAAAGCCTAGGATTGTATATTTTTATAGCTATCATTGTCAGTGTGTTTTTTTTCCGCCGCAGGATGAAAAATAATTTAGCTTTTCGCACGCAAATACATCGACTTTTATTACGTATTCCACTGATTGGCAATGCGATAAAAGTAGCAAATACGGCTCGCTTTTCTCGTACGTTTGCCATTCTTTCATCAGCCGGTGTGCCGGTGCTGGAAGCAATGAGCATTTCATCAAGACTCATTACCAATTTACCGATTCGTACTAGTGTTGAAGAAGCTGCAAATCGTGTGCGGGAAGGGGCTAACATTAGTTCGTCGTTGAAACAAACCAAATATTTTCCACCGATGAGCATCCATTTGATTTCAAGTGGTGAATCAAGTGGGCAATTAGAAAACATGTTAGAGCGTGCGGCGAATAATCAAGATGGGGAAATTACACGATTGATTGAAACGACGTTAGCTTTATTTGAACCTGCTATTATTCTTGTGATGGGCGCGATGGTTTTGTTTATTGTACTTGCGATTTTACTGCCTATTTTTCAGTTGGATCAGTTTACGGGGTGACCCGCGTATCAATGGCATTCGGTTAAGCATTTGTAGCTTCAGTTTTATTATTCATACCCCCTTTATCCTTAACTGAATGCCACTGATGTGCGTAGCTCCCCTTCAAAAAGATGAAATTTTTCTTGCATATTTCATTATAATGGCCATAATATGTTCTTTTTTATCTATTTTAAAATATCAAGCTAACCAAGAGGACTGAATTTATGAAATCTACCAATCCAAAACCAGCTAAAATACCTAAGAATGACATGGCCTGTACATTCTTTCACCCTAAGTCAAGTTTTACATTTCACATAGAACAAGGAAAACCTTGCATGCAATTACTTGACCCAACAGCCACTCTAGAAAAATATACAATTCACTCTCCTCAATTTCAGCAAGAAAGTAAAATCTCACAGGATTTATTGGCAGCTGAAATGCTTTGTAAGATCAGTGAAGAAAGGGATAGTCAGATGCCCGTTACAATAAAAAGAAAAACGAGGTAATAAAAAAGGTTAAATACAAACGAATCATGATTCATTGCGACTTCCTTATTGTTACACTTCTAAGTGTCTGTTAAATGGTAGCAAGATCATTTATTGGGAGCTGTTGACGAAAATTTTGCGGGAGGACAGGTCTGGGGTCTATTGTGGATGGCAATTCTATCAACGAATTACGTAACACTTACAGCAAAGACGAGAGCTGAGGATACGACCAAAGCAACAAAATTCGCTGGGCAATTATGAGTATAATTGCTTTACACCCTGTTTTTCTATAAAATTTCGAGCCTCATAAGGAGGCTCAACATGTTTTATCACCACTTAAAAAAAATAATCTTATTTACCCTATTGCTCTCCATTACCATAAATACCTACGCCACAGAAACCCTAATCTTCGCATTCGACCTCATCCGTCACGGCGACAGAACCCCCTTGCTAGCCATCCCAAATACACAACACACATGGCCTGAAGGCATGGGGCAATTAACGGCAAGAGGCATGCGTCAAGAATTACAACGCGGTGATGAACTTCGTAGAAGATACATAGAACAATATCATCTATTACCAGCGCATTATCAAAATGAAACAATGTATGTTTTCGCTACTAACTTTGATCGCACATTAATGAGTGCAAATTCAATTCTGCTAGGATTATATACCTTAGGCACAGGACCTCGTCTCAGCGAAAAAACACCTGCTTTACCTATTTTTTATCAACCTATTCCAGTTCACACAAGACCACTTGAATCAGAGCCTTTTATTGGCGATCCTGATAAATTCAATCAACAACTAACTCAATACTTATACACGCAACCTCAATGGATCAAAAAAACCCAAGAGCTTCAAACTAAACTAGCTATCTGGAATCAAGCTACTGGATTAAATCTCACAAATCTTCATGAGCTTGAAATATTAGCAGATGCGTTACGTATTTATAAAATTCATCGCATTCCGCTGCCCACCACACTCAACGATGCTGATGTAAAAGAAATTCTCGCTGTTGGATCATGGGCATTTACGACAGAATATAAAACAAAAGAAATTGCTAACCTAGCGGGCACTCCATTACTTTTAAAAATTTCTGATTATCTTCAAACAGCAAGTCAAGAAAATACACCGTTAAAATATGTTTTGTTTGTTGCGCATGATTCTACTGTCATGAGTCTGCTGACGACCCTAGGTGCGCCGCTTAATACTCCGCCTCCATATGCTGCGAATGTGAGTGTTTTGTTGTTTAAAGTGGAGAAAGGTAACTATATTGTGAAAGTGGTTTACAATGGGAAAGCAGTTTCCATTCCAGCTTGTAATGGGACGAGTTGTAGTTTGGATCAGTTTATGAAGCTGGCAGGGTTAACTTAATACCGCTACCGCTGCTTAGCACACCTCTCCCCTTGTGGGAGAGGTGTGCTAAGCAGCTGCTCAAAAATGATTGTACATTCACTCTAAAATATAAAGGCTTTGAACAAATGAAATATCTTTTTAGTTTATTATTACTGATAGCAACCCATTGCACTCTTGTTTTCGCAAAGCCGCCATTAACAAAAAAATTCATCACCATTGCCGACATCCACTTCAACCCGTTCATCGGTTGCGATCAGCTTTCTAGCCCCTGTCCAATTATTAGCGAATTACGTACTGCTAATCCTCAATCATGGGATCTTATTTTTCAAAAATACCAAGATAAAATAAAAACAAATTACCATCAAGACACCGATTACGTTTTATTACAATCCACCTTAACAGAATTGCAAATGCTCACCCAACAACAACATCCTACCTTTATTTTGATATTAGGCGACTTTCTAGCTCATGACTTTCCTGCACAATTTAAAAAATACTCAAATGATGAATCTGTCACTGATTATCAAGCATTTACAAAAAAAATGTTGCAATATGTAACCTACAAATTAAATCAAGCTGCGCCTACTACAACTATTTATCCAGTTTTAGGCAACAATGATTCTTATAATGGAAATTACAAAATCGACCCTAACGGTCTCTTTTTAAAAGACACTGCTACTATTTTTTCAGCTTTGATCAAAAATAACAAAAATGCTCTGATAGAATTCAAAGACGAATATCCTAATGCAGGTTATTATGCCGTCACACTTGCTCAAAAAAATCAGCGGCTCATTGTTTTAAACAGCGTTCTTTTTTCAGCACGACATTCCTCAGCTACACAAAAAAATGCGGCCGAAAAGCAATTAGTTTGGTTACAAAAACAATTAAACAATGCAAAACAAAAAAGGCAACCTGTTTTAATTGCTTTACATATCCCATTTGGCATTGATGTCTTTCTAGGCACCCAAATGCAATCCGATCTTATTCGACATTTTTCACATCCTTTATTTTTGCAATCAACATACTACAAAAGAATCATATCATTATTGCAGCGGTACTCTGACACGGTAGCAGCTATATTACCTGCGCACACCCATCACGATAATTTTCAATTAATTGCAACCAATACTCACAAGCAATATATTCCCAGCATTTTAACGCCATCGATTAGCCCTATCTATGGCAATAACCCAGGATTAAAAATATTTAGCTATAATGACCAAACGTTTGAGCTTGTGAATTTTGATACTTATATTTATCCATTAGATAAAGCAAAGGCAATTAAATGGGAAAAAGAATATAACTTTAATAATAGTTATCAGCCTAATTGTAAACAATGCTCAATAGTAAATGGCATCATCAATTTAAAAAAAGACACCTTACTTATTGATTCTTACAAAAAATATTTTGGAGATAGTTTAAGCACGCCATCATCAAATGTATCTATACTTAATTACTTGTGTGCGATTTATAACACAGATTGGATATCTTATAAAAAATGTGTTGCAGCAATTAAATAAGAATTAATAAACCCACACATAAAACAGACTCGATTCAAAAAATCGAAGGCTTAGAAAAAATAACACTCTCGCTGCAAAAATATATAAATCAATCTACTCCTAATCAATGATATCAACACCCAACTCGCCAAACACCTGAGCCAAGGTAGCTTCTGTGTTTTCTGACGCTGCATAACCGACTTGGCCAAACCAACGTTTAATTGCCACCAACTCACGAGCACGCAGATAAATATAAAAAGCAAGAAAGATCACATCCAGATCATCTTCTTCACTAATTTCGAATAAATAACGCTCGGCATAAGGCAATCGCTTTTGTGCTTCAACTTTTGTATATTCAGATAATAAATTCAGCGCTTCTTCAGCAGAGGGTGCTAATTCTACTTTTTCTTGTACTTTGTGGTAATCATCTACACGTTGATTTAAAATTCTATCTAATTCATCGTCTTTAAATAACTCTGCAAACCCATGCGGCAACCGCTCATCTAATGAAAAAACTTTATTGATAAAATCAGCGACATGAATCGTTAACACTTTTTTATTCAATAGCTTATGAAAAAAAGGCACTGCCATACATGCGCGCTTAAAAGAAGTTAAATTCACATATACTTTTTCATCGCGAAGAGTAATAGTTGCTAAACGAAGTGGATAACTTGAATTTTTTTGATAGGAATTCACGGATTCAAAATGTAAATCAGCACACTCGTCTGACCAATACCAGCTCCAAGAATTGGAGGTGGTGTTTTTTTTCATGCATTGCAAACTTTCTAGGGTTTTCTCTAATAACTCAGGCTGTAGCAATGTATAGGTGAGTCGAATGGGCTGATAGGCTTCACCGGTCTCAACCGTTAAGAATGGTTTCTGCAACCGGTCAAACATATTCATCTCCTATTTATGATTATCGGAAAAAAAAACATAATTACATTTACTTTATTGTTTCCCAGGAGTCCGCTGTGAAACGCCACTCTTCACTTGCTGTCCTACACCCTCTTTTATGTCTTTATTGCTCTTAGCTTCCTCAGCTAACTTCTTATCTGCACTTTGCACAACACTCTTAAAAGTGGTTACAGCCAATTTGTTACCCGCTTCTGCTGCCACTTTACTCACTTCTTTAGAACTTGGAACAGTAGCCGCTACACCAACAAGGGCACTACGCTTCAGATCTGACATAACCAACACCTCCGAAAAAGATTTTTAATTTTACCGATGCAGTATTTATCCCTTTCCCATCACAGCTATGGTCTTAATTTATACAAAACCACCCGAATTAGCAAGCTTTCCTCGTTTCGGGTGAAGTATATACTCTAACATCATACAATAAAAACAAATCCCTTGTTTCTTTTAGTATAATAGATAATTCTTAAAAAAGTTGAACAGGCTGAAAATATATGAACAAATTGAGAAATTATGCAGTAAAATCAAGCGGTTTCACGCTGATTGAAGTGATGGTTGTTGTGGTTATTTTAGGTATTTTAGCCGCCATCGTCATCCCCAAGATCATGAGCAGACCAGAACAGGCCAGAATTGTTAAAGTAAAACAAGATATTATGGCGATCCAAAGCGCGCTGGATCTTTATAAACTAGACAATAGCTTTTACCCCTCTACAGACCAAGGTTTGCAAGCACTTGTCACCAAGCCTACAGAAGATCCTCAGCCTAGAAATTGGAAATCGGATGGGTATCTACAACAATTGCCCGTTGATCCATGGGGACAGGGTTATCAATATATTAATGACAATGAAAAACTGAAGATATTTAGTTATGGACCCAAGGGAAAAGATGGGAATAGTGAAATAGGGAATGGGACTACTGAAAATACGAATGGGACTTCATAATACATTATCTTTATTATCCTCCCGCGTTATGGCTTCCAAAACGCGGGGTGAGATGACTCTAATCAATCAGGGGTTCACCCTCATTGAAATTCTCATCGTCATTGTCATCATCAGCATTGTTTCCGGGATTGCAGCGCTCACTATTTCTCGCAATCAACAAAAGCAATATGAATATTTAGCGAATAGTCTTTCGCATCTCATCACGCTCGCAGAAGAAGAAGCGATGTTACGTCCTGCTACCTTAGGCCTTGCTTTTACACCCGAGAATTTTCAGTTTTTTGAATATCAAGATAAGGTCACCGAAAATAAAACACATTGGCAAGTGCAAACCGATAAACTCTATGGCTTACATTCTTTTTCTCCAAATATTAAACTGACAATCAAAGTGCAAAATAAAATAGTTCCCTTAGATGGACAGCCGCACATTATTATTTCTGAGAGTGGTGACATCGTACCGTTTACTATCGGGATTGGAAAAGAAGATCAACCACCCAGCTATCAAGTCACAGGCTTTGCCGATGGCAATGTGATTAGTGGGGTTTTTCATGAAAAGTAAAGCCGGCTTTACTTTAATTGAAGTGCTGATTGCATTGGTGATTCTCAGTATCGCTTTAACAGCTATTATTAAATCCACTTCGCAAAATATTAAAGACACGCTTTATGTACAGAAAAAAACAATCGCACTTTGGGTTGGAAACCAAGTCATGAACGAAATAATAGCTGGCTTGCGCCCTCCCCCTACGGATATTCTCAAAGATAAAATGAAGATGCTCAATGAAACTTGGGACTGGGAAGCATCGCTTAAACCGACGCCTAATCCGCATATTCAAGAAATCAATGTCGATGTCTCTCAAGGAACACCGTTAATCCACCTAGTGAGTTATCTTTATGCGCAACAATAAAAATGGATTTACTTTATTAGAAATTCTGATTGCGCTATTTATTTTTTCTATTGTGTCAATGATCATGGTCACTGCGTTACATACGGTTTTTAACAGCCAATCCATCACCGCAAAGCATGCAGAGGCGCTCACTAAACTACAGATCGCATTTCTTTTAATGTCGCGTGATTTTGAACAAACCGTGAATCGGTCTATCATGAATGCAAAAGGCATCGTTGATCCTCCTTTTATAGGAACGCATGACACGGTTACTTTTACACATGGCGGTTTTGCAAACCCACTCGGCATGATGCAACGCAGCACGTTGCAACGCACAGAATACGCGTTGGATAAGGATCAACTCATTCGTTCTATATGGCCGGTGTTAGATCAAACTCAAAAAACGCTGCCTAGTCATCGTATTTTATTGCATTCCACGACAGATTTACGCTTTGATTATTTAGATAACCAAGGTAAGTTTCAAAATAACTGGCCGCCCGCCGATCAAAAACAAAGCGCTTTTCCTCGCGCAGTGCGAGTGAGCATTACTTTAAAAAATTGGGGCACATTGAGTCAATTGTATATCATCCCGCAAACAGAGAAGCCGCCAGAGAAAGCGCCGGGACAAACAACAGGGCAACCTTCAGATAAACCACCTGGACAACAGCAAGGACAGCCGACTGGACAACCCTCCATGCAACCACCATCAGGACAACCACCCAGTGCCTAAGACTCTCACTAAACAGTATGGCGCCGCAATCATAGTTGCCTTGTTTGTCACAAGCTTGGTTGCCATTGCAGCAATTGCCATGATTGAGCGTCTACGCATCAATGTACGCAGCACGGAATTAATCACGAATAACTTAAAAGCGAATCTACTTGCAAAAGGCTCGGTAGCTTGGGCGATGGAGCAGCTCAACAATGATTTTAAACAGCAAAAACCAAACCAACTCATCGATGCCACACCTATCGTGTCACCCATCAATAAAATTGATAATGCGGCTGTGACTAGCACCATTTTTGATGCGCAGGGTCGTTTTAATCTAAATAATTTGAGCAACCCTGCCGCCCTAGATGATTTTGTACGCTTAATCACAGCAGCATATCCCAAACTAGGAGCAGCAGAAGCACGGGAAATTGCCTTAGCGGTTGTGAATTGGATTTCTGCGGGTACTATTAATAATGCACTTGATGGTTATTATGCAAAAGAAACGCCACCTTACCGCGCTCCACATCGACTAATGGCGAGTGTCAGTGAGCTGCGACTCGTTAAAGGAGTCACTGCAGAGGTCTATGCCGCACTCTCGCCGTTTGTCACTGCGCTACCTGAAGCTACATCCGTTAATATCAATAATGCCGCAGCACCTGTATTGATGAGCTTAAGCCCTACTTTAACTTTCCCTGCTGCTCAAACTGTTTATAACAAAGCAAAAACAGCGCCCTTCCCAACTACCATAAGTTTTCAGCAATTTGATGTGATAAAAAATAATCCTGTGCCTGAGAACAAAATAACCATCAGCAGCACCTATTTTTTGGTAAAAACGAGTGTTAAAGTAAATCAACAGGAAATCATACTTTATACGCTACTAAAACGTACACCAAACAAAGAAAAGCCCACTGAAGACGTGGTATGGCAAAGCAAAGGTACACTATGACTCAAAAGCGCATTCTTATTTATCTTTATGCCGAAAAAGCAAGCTGGCTCATCATGGATGAGATGGGCCAAATACAGCAAACTGTTTTGCGTGGAGATTTAGCGGATTTATCGCCTCTCGTTACAGGTTATGAGATACAAGTCATTGTTCCTGGACAATCTATTTTATTGACTGCAACCGAATTACCAAAATTAAATCCGCAACGTCTTAAACAAGCATTACCTTTCGCGCTAGAAGAACAGCTGATTGATGATATAGCAAGTTTACATTTTGCAACTGGCGACTACCAGCCTGATAACAGTTTTCCTGTTGCTGTTGTCGCTAAAGAAACCATGGATGCGTGGCTTGCCAGATTAGCAAAAGAAAATATTACGCCTCATGCGCTCATTCCTGCGACTTTGGCATTACCTTTTACTGCTGACAATGGATATATCTGTATTGATGATGATATCGCAATTTCTCGCACAGGTGAATATTCTGGTTTTGCATGCGACAGAGACAATCTCTCTGCATTATTGAAATTACAATTAGCAGTGCCAGAACAAAAAATTTCTTTTATTCATTTATATAATTTTACTTCCACGCCTAGCGAGTTAGCATTAGAAGCCATTACACTCAATGAAATCACTTTCAAAGAAGATGAATTTTTAAAGCATTTACTGGAATGGACAAGAACTTATCCGTTTATTAATTTACTACAGGGCGATTATCAAACTACGCAAAAAGCAACGACAACAAAAAAAATATGGATTGCGGCAGCCTGTGTTGCGTTAACTTGGATAGGTTTTTCATTTTTTAGCAATATAGGTTCTTATTTTATTTTACATCATGCTACAGCTACCTCTGAACAACAGATTGAAAAAATTTATAAACGTAATTTTCCGCAAGCGTCAGCGGTAGTCGCACCTAGACAACGCATGGAAGAAAAATTAAAAAAACTATCCGGCAGTGCAAATAAAAATAATTTTTTGGCGATGCTCGCAGTTGTAGGTAACAATTTACCTAAAGCTAAAGGTATTCAATTGCTCAGCATTGATTATCGCGGCAATCAACTCACGTTGAGTATCAATGCAATGAGTTTTGAAAATCTGGATGCATTTACGTCAGCATTAACGCATCAGCATTTAACAGTGAAACAACAAAACGCCAGCATGGCAGGCACCACAGTCAAAGCTAACTTACAGATCACGCAAGGTGTCTTATGAAAGAATGGTGGTTTAATTTAAGCTTGCGGGAAAAACAAACGGTGAGCCTTGGCGGCGCTGCCGTCTTGATCGGGATCCTATACCTGCTTATTTGGTCACCTTTGCATAGTAGCGTGACTGGGTTTCGTGATCAAATTGAGCACAATCAAAATCTGCTTTCTTGGATGCAAACAGCAGATGAAAAAATACAAGCTGCTGAAAAAATGGGACAAAAACCTGCTACACACAGCACCGCTTCTCGTTTAACCACCGTACAGAATGAGTTGAAAAAAAGCCCGATCGCAAATAACATTACGCAGCTTGTACAAGCAGACAATGATTCGGTAAAATTGAATTTTCAAAAGGTAGATTTTGATTTACTGATGATTTGGCTTACTGAGCTTTGGCAGCAGCAGGGATTGATTGTGACCCAGCTGACGACTAAATCTGCTGGGTCGCCTGGGATAGTGGAAGCGGAATTTATTTTAAGCTGAATTTGAGTAACAACTCCTACGCGCCGTCATTGCGAGCGCGAGCGAAGCAACCTAGTCTTTCAACG
>DHJK01000021.1:0-676 GCA_002404295.1 Legionellales bacterium UBA4722 | reverse complement strand
TCACGCTCGCAATGACGATGCTGAAGTGAGCAATTATGAATTAGACACAACCCAACATAAAAAACGAGGATTACATGGCATTAATACCAATAGTTTATTACTCACACCACCCCGCTTTACATAAAGTGGCAGCAACCGTTACCGAGTTTAACGACGAGCTCGCTAAATTAATTCAAGACATGTATGAAACCATGTATGAAGCCGATGGCTGCGGATTAGCAGCACCTCAAATTGGAATAGCCAAACGTATTGCGGTGGTTGACGTTTCTGAAGATAAAAACAAACCCTTTTGCATTATTAACCCAGAAATCATAGAACGCTCTGGTTCTGAGTTAATGTCTGCGGGTTGTCTTTCTGTGCCTGGTACTTATACGACTGCGCCACGTGCATCTCATGTGAAGGTACGTGCACAGGATGAAACGGGGACATTTTTTGAGATGGAAGGCTCAGGGGTGTTAGCGCATTGTTTGCAGCATGAGATAGATCATTTGCATGGGAAGTTGAATGTGGATTATTTATCGCCGTTGAAGAAAAGTATTTCGTTGAAGAAGATGGAGAAGTTTTTGAAAAGAATGAAATAGCAAATGTAAAAATACAATACTAGAAAAAAAATGCGACCCACCTATAGTTTAGTATAATAGATTATCATACAATATCATTCGATTATTCTTTATAT
>DHJK01000131.1 GCA_002404295.1 Legionellales bacterium UBA4722 | reverse complement strand
AAAAATAATTGAATAAATCAATTTTAAAGGATTTATTCTTGTGAGTGTTATTATTGGAGCATGTAATTTCGCTTTGGCTGGCAGGGTCATCATCATAAAATAGTAGCTTGCTAATCATGCCCTTTCATTATTGTGCTAATGGCAATATCTTCATCAATATCAGGCCAATGCACGCCAACACCATGGCCAATGAGACGCCAGTTGTCACGATTTTTATCACTCGCATCACGCAATCTTGGGAACCATTCCAGAGGTGCGGAGATTTCTCTGCCGTCGGCTAATACAAAATGCAATGAATTTTTTGTAAAACTGACATCAACTGCATGATCATCAAATTTAACTGCCAAAATACCCATACCATTTCTCCAAAAAAGTCTTGCTATGTTCAATTACAATTGCCCTAATTTCAGTTAGTTCGTGGCTTCTAAAGCTGGATGAGCTAGCTAAATTAATGGGTTTTAACCAAAATTTCGCCACTTTATCACCATGTTCAACATGAATGTGAGGTGGTTCGTTTCCTTCTAGGCTAAAGAAGAAAAAACGATAGCCTTTAATTCGTAATACCGTTGGCATTCAACCATCCTTATCTGAGCATAATACCAAAATTTGGCGGTTAGATAAAACGAGAGTTTTATTGGATGACCTTGATTCAGTTGTAGTGTTGCTATAGCGCCCAATTTTCTGCTTAATATACTGGTTTTTGGAGTTTAATTCTACTAATAAATGATTGGTGCTTTGGATCTATTTAGCGAATGGCGCTGTCTTTACCGTGACGTTCTCAATCAAAGTATACCAATATATTGCCGTAGGTCTGAAAGTGGTTATATACCGGCTGGCGAGGCATATTATATTTCAGTAAGCAATGCGCTAAACGCAGCCTGATTTTTAGCTTTGATTTCAAGTAATTGATCTATCAGTACCTGCGCAACATCAGGGTTGACTTGCATATACAAATCAACCACTTTTGCCCAAGGAGTGATAGAAAATTGATTTTTTATGCCACACGCAGCATCATAGATAACATCAAAAGGTATATGTGTATAAAGTGCAATACCTTCTAAAGTATACTCTTCTGACTCAACAATACCTTGAATAAGTAATTGAATTATTTTACTGTCCATTGCATAACACTCCATTGAGAGATTGTTTAGATTACACTGCATTTTATTCTGAAATAGCTCGCAAAATAGTTGATGCGTGCGTGCCAAAAAAAATGCTTTTAAAATTTTACGTTCATTTTTTACTGAAAACTTTGTGATAAGTGAAGGAGGTATCTTTTGAGTCGCCGCCTCCTCGCAAAGAATGGTGCGATTATATATTGTTAGGTCCATAATCAGATCTCCTTTGATATGGTTTATTTTTTTAGTTAAATATTAATTCACAAACAGCTGGTATTCATAAAGCAAATTGGTAGACTATCGGCTGGTATTAAAAAGACATTAAAACTTTTTAACGACCACCAGAACTTTAAAACGTTATAAATAACTTTATAGTGATTCCATGTCAAGCGATATTAATAAAAAAATTACAGAAGATGCAGATCTTGAAATCCTTGCGAGTAATTTGCGCAGCCTTATGAATAAATTTAATATTGATTCATCGGAGCTGAGTAAAAAGACTGGCATTGCTTTAACTACTTTAAATGGGTTAAAACGAGGTGCTGGCAATCCAACTTTATCAACGTTGAATCAATTGGCCAATTTTTTTGATATTACTATAGGCCAGCTAACCGAAAATAATTTGGCTGCATCAACTAAAGACGCGCGTATTATTTATGATATCCCACTTTTAATCTTTGATGAGCTCTCGGATTTTCTGGTTAATCAAAATAAATATAAGAATACAATTTCTACGCAACTAGATTTGTGGAAGCCTAATAAGTATTACGCTATAAAAGTGAATAACAATGCGATGAGCCCGCTATTTGAGAAGGGGTCGATTTTTATTATTGCCCAAAATATACATATTCACGATGGAGATATCGTGCTTGTTCAGTTTGATAAGCATCCGCCCTGTTTTAGAAAAATATTTATTGAAGGTAAATCGTATTTTTTCAAACCGGTTTCAGAATTGATTGGCGGCAACGTGGTAAAAGATAATAATTGTACGATTCACGGAATCGTCATTAAAGCAATTCAACATTTTCATGGCTAATAAAAATGCATAAATTAAAGCTATATGCTCCTTTGATTGGCCTGATGATCACTGTATTATTAATTTGTGATGCATTAGCATTTAAAGTAGTGTCAATTGATGGGCATGATTTCTCTGCAAGTGGATTAATTTTCCCCTTAGGGTTTTTGCTCGCGAGCGTTATTACTGAAGTATATGGCTTTGCTTTGGCAGGTAGGATTATTTGGACGCAGGTTTTATGCCAGGCTTTATTTATTCTTACGGTTAATTTATTTGTCCTGCTGCCTTCGCCTGATAATTCAGCTACTTCGTTGCACTATTTTAATCTTTATTATAATCTTTGGCATGTGTTAATCGCATCGACTACTGCGGTTTTATCAGCATATTTTGTGAACGATATTATTATGTCAAAATTAAAAATATATTTATCTGGTAATTATTTTGTTCTAAGGTTTATTA
>DHJK01000126.1 GCA_002404295.1 Legionellales bacterium UBA4722 | reverse complement strand
GTATTACCTTTAATTTTTACATCGCTTATTGTTACATCATTTGCTTATGCTGCGCCACATGAAAAAGGTGCTTATGTTGAATGGAATATCGGGGCTTCTTCATATGCGTGTGTTAAATATACTAATTATTCTGAACATATTGGCATAGGGAGCAATGTTAATTTAGGTTATTTATTTAGCCGTTATATTGCTACCGAAATAGGGTACACTCAATATAATTTAGGTGGTGGCTCTCCTAATGGCGCAGATCTTGCTGTTAAATTGATTTATCCATTTAATGTAGTTAATCATGATTTGAATATATTTGCTAAAATTGGGCCTGCTTATTCATTTAATACAGGAGTGCGCCCCTTTATAGGTGTTGGTGCGGCATATCAAGTTACTCCTAAGTTAGATTTAAACACCCAAGTACAAGATAGTCTTTGTATTGATGGCAAAAGTTCAACATTGCTTTCTGTGGGTTTAACCTACCATTTTTAAGCCATTCATGGTATCAATACATCGTATTCAAAAAATCAATTTCACAAATAGTTCGGATGGATCTATTCTGTTGTTTGAGTTTTTCACTTTAAAATAGAGGATATTATGAAACATATAAAATATATTGCTATGTTACCCTTAATTTTTACCTCGCTTTCTTTTGCTTCAGCCTATCAATTTTCCACGGTAGAAGAAATGCAATATGTTAGTCTTCCAGCATTTAGCAGTATTGGAGTAGAATATCATTTAGACTCTGAACATCAAGGCATTGAATGCAAAAGTGAGACAGCAGGAGCCAGAATGGATGCGCAGATGTGGAGAAATGACGAATCATTTAAAATTAACGGTAATTTACCTATAAGTATTTTTCTGAACGAAAATCATCGTGCTTATACAAGTGGAAAAATAATAATTACCAATGAAAATTCTACTGCTGCTGATGTCACGTGTAGGTATTTAGTAGGTTAAACAACGCTAATAATGAGTGGGCAGATTGTTGGCCACTCATTTCTTACATCAGATTTTTCACTGTTTTTCTAAGCCATTGACAACCACTATCCAATTCAGTCCATGAATGCCATATCTGCACATATAAGGCATCAGGGATTTCAAATGGACAGGGTTTGATTTCTGCATGAAATAAATGCGCTGCTTCCTTTGCCAAATTTTCAGGTAAGGTAGCGATGAGATCACTGTTTATAATAGTATATAATGCAGGAACAAGATTCGTTGTTCGTAATGCAATTTTACGTTGATATCCTAAATTTTGCAGCACATAATCAACAAAATGCGGCATATTATGATTTTTGGGTACTAATGTAATATGTTTTGCTGATAGATATTTTTTTAATGTCAGTGAATTTTTAAATAGGGGATGATTATATCTTCCAAGACAAACCATCTTTTCGCTAAATAACAGTTCATAGGAAATATCTTTTAATTCATTATATTGATATTGTGGTAACGAACAAATGGCCAAATCAACATCACTTGATTCTAAAACCATTTTTTCATTCACTGTTAAAATATGCTTAAGACATATCTCAATATGCGGAGCATGTGTTTCAATATATTTATAGAGTTTCGGTACTAAGAAAAAGTCGGTACATTCATCAATAGCGACAGTAAATCGCCGCTGACTAGTTGCTGGATCAAATAGATCGGGGTTAAAAATGTTATTCGTTTGTGATAGCCAGACTTTGATTATTGGATGCAACATCTTTGCACGCGCCGTTAATATCATCTCCCTACCTTTTTGCTCAAGCAATGGATCTTGAAATAGCACACGCAATTGCTTTAATACATTGCTCGTCGCTGCTTGGGTAATAAATAATTTTTTACCCGCTTTCGTGACACTCTTTTCCTCTAATAAAGCCTCTAAGGCCACCAAGAGATTTAGGTTAATGCGAGACATATTCATATAGTAAATGAGTTCTATAGATATAAATCAATTTTAGAAATAGGTGAGCAAATTATATCAACAGACTGCAAAATGTCAAGATTGCATTAAATTGACTATTTTAATTTCACAAATGCTTTCTATTCAGCCCTTGATAAATAGGCTTTTTCACTCGATCAAAACCCTGCATTTCGGTTAAGATACGCCTTATTCGACCCGCTTATGTACTTTAACCCTGAATATAGATAGTTTTTTATGCAGGGCTGTTGTATAATAATTGACTTATTTCAAACGCTTTTATAAAAAAAACGAGGGTAACATGCTTAAAAGAATAATAATTTTTCTATTTATGTGGTTTCCTATTACAGTTTTTGCAGCCACTACTCCTTTAACTACTTTAAATGCCATCTATAAAGGTGATACTGTCACGAGCGACTCTCGATTTCCTTTCGTCGTAGCAATTTATACGAAACAAGCCGATAAAAAATATTTGTATACAAGTGTTGCAAGTTGCACCGGCACAATCATTGGTTCGCGTTGGGTGCTTACCGCTGCGCATTGTGTGATGGATGCTTATTCTGATGGGTATGAGCTCCAACTGATGTCTGAAGAAAATTTTCTTACCCTGCAAGAAAAAAATAAAAGGCGGCCCATTTTGATCACTAAAAAGGATAGCACTTATAGTCTTTGGGGTTTTAAGGAAGGAAAATGGCAATTAACAGAATTAAATAATTTCAATATACCGCTGGAATGGAAGAATAAACAGACCGTGCATATTCCTACTGGTGAAAAAATTTTTGAAATATTAAAAGCAGGACATACACTTACTTATAATAAAATCAAAAGCCATGTTGCAGTGCAGATAGGCATAGGTCATCATGCAGGTACAGAGTCAAGCGTGGACAAAAATAAGATAATCGATGTTAAGAATATTTATATATTCAATAATGATGTAGTCACTTATATTCAACATGATGTGGCTCTATTGGAACTTACTAAGCCTACCAATATCCAACCTGTTTCTTTACCTCAATTGTCGGATGATTTCACATCAATAAAAACAAATAACTTATCAGCTATTCAAGTAGGGTATGGAGCTATAGATAGAGAAACACCTCCTTTGAATGCGGACAATTATAATATAAGATTTACCCATAGTGATTCTCTGCATTACGGTGATGAGATTATTCGCAATGATGAAGATGTAAAAAACTTACTTGAGAACTATCTTCAACTAGACCCTCCTCATCCAGACTCTGACCCTACTGATTTTAAGCCAGAAACAATGCTTGGTGCAACCTCACCTGATGGTAAAAGAGGATTACCTGGTGATAGCGGAGGGCCTTTGTTGTTGATGGTCAATGGAAGCTATATACAAATCGGTGTATGTTCTTGGGGACTTTATTTATCAAATACGACCTTTGATAAAAGATATATTAATGACGAACCTGGAATTTTTGCGAATTTAACAAATAAAGACTTGCTTAACTTTATTGAGTCAACAATGAAAAATAACCCATAATCGGAAAATATTTTTTGTTCTTCTCCGGTTCAGCTAGTATAAATTAAACATGCCAATTCCGAATCAATGTCCAGTTTATTGAAATGGTATAATCCCTATTGATCCAGTAGTCATTCTTAGATTGATGACGATAGGTCAATCTGACGCAATTAATTTCAGCAGTTACTTTGCGAGCTGCTGGAATTTCAACTTCAGGATTAAAGTTGATGGTAATGCATCGCCGCGTCATATCTTTTATCGGCGTAACATTATTACCGCTAGATAAAAATAGTGCTCGGGTACTTACCGTTGCTGTTTTGGATAATCCCAGTATTCGTCCAGTTATAAACTCTGCAGTTAGAGCGCTGCATAAGCTTTTATGTGGTACAATGTCGCTTGTTAAGTTGTCAAATTCAATCACTGCTGGTGCGCGCAATAACTCTGCTAGGAGTAGTTTACGGCATTCCTCATCCTCAGCTGGGAACGTGGTCGGCGTTCCTTGCCTTTTAGATGTTTTCGGATGTTCTAGGAAGTCAATTTGGTGGAGGCGGCGGGAATTGAACCCGCGTCCGCAAGCTCTCTACCTTTGGTTCTACATGCGTAGCCTTGTCATTAGTTTTAGCGGCTCATCACCCGACGGGCAGGGTGGCTAAGTCGCGAGCCCTATAAATTTTAGCAGCGCATCTCGGGCGGATTTTGCTGCGAGCTTGTAAAGTATGACTCCTCTGGTTAACTTGCGTTAACCCCGTCCGTACAAGCACGGTCGGTGAGAAGTGCTCGGTCGGTTATTAAGCGACTTTGGATACCACTTCTGCGGACTCATTATAAAATAAGTCGTTGGAAGCATTGATATCACGACGAGCAGTTTCGTTGTTTTTGACAACTATTTGTTTTGTAACATTTTTTACGAGGTTAGTCACATCCTCGGCATGCCCCTAGGGCTTCGCAACCCACGTCGAAACCGGGTCGCCCCCATAAGAGATTTAACATTAACATTATACACTAAGAATTGGAAAAATATTAGCTAATTCTGCTTTTTTTCATCACTCTTTGTTTCTCGCGAGCCCAATCACGATCTTTTTCAGCTGCTCGCTTATCCTGCTTTTGTTTGCCTTTTGCTAGAGCAATATCTAGCTTAACGCGGTTATTTTTCCAGTAAAGTTTCAGCGGGATTAAGGTGTATCCTTTGCGTTCTACATTGCCAATCAGCTTATCCAGCTCACTTTTATGTAAAAGCAGTTTACGGGTACGCTGCGGGTCTGGATTAACATGCGTTGAGGCAGTTAAAAGCGGGGTGATGGATGCACCAAACAGCCAGGCCTCGCCACCCTTCACCATGACATAACTTTGGTCGAGTTGAACCCGTCCGGCACGCAGACTCTTTATTTCCCACCCGTGTAGAACGAGCCCAGCCTCATAATGATCTTCCATAGAAAATTCATGATGGGCTTTGCGGTTTACAGCGATAGTTGTATCAAATTTTTGTTTGTCATTCATGGCAAGGCAGTATAATAGCGTCTGGTTAAAATTAATAGAGTAAATTTAGCGATGAATGTCATAAAACGCAGTGCGGCAGTAATATACTCACCTCGACAAATGTTTGAGCTAGTCAATAATATTGAAGATTACCCACGTTTTTTGCCTTGGTGTTCAAGAAGTACAGTATTGCACCGTGATGATAAAGAAATAGAGGCGACCTTGGATATTGCTTGGTCAGGTATTCATAAAAGTTTTGGTACTCGCAATCATTTGCATCCCTTTGAGCGCATTGAAATAACATTAGTCCATGGGCCCTTTCGTCACTTAGAAGGTCGGTGGGTGTTTATAGCTCAAGGTGAGCAGGGATGTAAAGTCGACTTAGAATTAGAATTTGACTTAGCGGGCGGTTTTCTCGATCGATTATTTCAACCGATTTTTAATCATATTGCAAATTCATTGGTTGATCTTTTTTGTAAACGTGCGGCGGAAGTGTATGGCATCGAATCAAAAAATAACGGTTGAAGTGGCGTATGCCACTCCGGATTTGCAGCGTATTATTGCAATTGAAGTTGAAGAGGATTGTACTATTCAAGATGCAATCCATCGTTCTGGTATTTTAGAAATTTTTCCAGAGATTGATTTAGATAAACAAAAAGTAGGAATATTTAGTAAGCAAAAACAATTAACTGATAGGTTAGAACAAAATGATCGAGTTGAGATTTACAGGCCATTGATTATAGATCCTAAAGAAGCGCGTAGGAAACGTGTGATTCGTCCGGTGTTTAAAAAGAAATATAAAAAGCGTGGATTTAAAAAATAACACCTTAAATTGATACGAAGAATGCTTCTACATTTGAATAATTTTATGCATTGGCAGCCTTGTTTTGCTTAGGGGTATTGGACTTACAGGATTTAAAAGGAGAGTGTTCATTTAACTGTGTC
>DHJK01000123.1 GCA_002404295.1 Legionellales bacterium UBA4722 | reverse complement strand
GTTTTGAACTATGAGCATTCTGTTATCTTTAATAAGAATATTGTTTTTCCTCATGGATCGAAGTTTCTTGATAGTTTCAGAAGGACATAGATAAGCGTTTCCAATAACATTATGTGTGTTTATATCAATGTACTTATTATATTTTATAGGGCCGACTTGAAGTTTAGTAGGTGAAAGTTGATGTTGTTTGAGCAGCACTAGATTTGCCCCCAATTTTTCCCCTTCATTTTTAAGAAAATTGATATCATCTAATGTCAAATCTTGCTCTGAGGCAGTGAGTGAAACATTTCCATGTGTATTTTTTCCAGAGATATTTCCTAAATTTTTACATTTATTTGAAATTGTAGGTAGTGTTGCCGATAACATCTATTTGCTCCGCGCCTGGCGAAAGAGATCTTGGACCGCACCCTGTTAGAAATCCTGTAATTAAAAATAAGGCAATAAAGATAAATTTATTTTCCATAAGTATTACTCCGTCTCGATAGCTAACTTGTTAATAAAATCGTATTAGTGAAAGCGCGCATACCGAAGCATACTACAATTAGAGCTGTGATGCATTATGTCGCTATAAAAGCCTTGAATTTACTTTTTTTAGCCCAGAAATGTATCATCAATAGTTCGCGGACGTTTTATTATTAGTGGCATAAGTAACCGCTCTAATCACTGTAATGGAGATTATTTTCTCCATAGTTAGAAAGTTTGCAATCGCGTTTAAAAAATATCTTTGATAGAAAACTCTCTTAAAACAGCACCGACAAACCAAACGTTACTGTATTTTGGATAGTAGCTTCACCAGAATTACTCTGGAAATTCTTGAATGCCCCATAATCCTGCGCATGCTCATACTCGGCATACACATTCAATGCTGGCATTAAGCGATAATAGGGTCTGAGAATATAGCGCATTTGGTTTAAGCCGCTACCAATCTCTGCTTGTGACACTGATTTAGTTGCTAAGATGCTCCGGACTCCGGCTCTTACAAAGAAATTATTTGTTATCTGACTATTGCGTGATAGTTCTATATCTAATTTTGCGCTACCGCTGTGGTAATATCCTCTTACATCGGTGTCAATGAAATACGGCATTAATCCTTCGATACCAATACCTGGTTGCCAATAAGGTGTATTCGCTGGGCGATAGGTATAATTAGCACCGCCTTTAACCGCCCAAAATTGATCGATCAAATGGCAATAGAAAACATCAATGTCAGCGTCTTCAACCTTGCCCTTGCTGACTTCAGCATCATTAGTAAATAATTCAAGTTTGTTATAGTCAGACCCATACAGGCCTTTGTAAGTCAGTCTCTGCGCATTATGAAACGGATCAGCACCGACATCTAAAAATGTAGATAGCCATAAACCTGTATGATGCGCCATTGGGTGCATAACGAGCATAGGGTCGATTGGCCGTACTTCATCTATCCTTACAATCGGACGATTGTAGTAGGGAGTTCTTTTTATAATATGTTGAGGCTTTAATTCGCCATTTGTTATTTCAATGAGTGTAGAGTATTGAAATACTCGCGACATGCCTGACATCATATGATAAAGAAGATGGCAGTGAAAAAGCCATTGCCCACTTGCATCTGTATCAAGATCAGCAGTCATGGTTGAACCGGGTGGCACATCAATTGTATGCAGTAATGGATCATATGCGCCTTTACCTTCGCGCAAGATAAACCAATGGCCATGAATATGCATAGGGTGATGCATCATTGAGGTATTAGTAAAAACGATGCGATACCGTTTACCTTGCTCTAAAATAATAGGCTTTGCTTTATGTTCTGGCACGCCATTCACAAACCAAATATATCGATCCATATAACCAAACAGTTCCATGTTTATAACTTTATAAACGGGTTTATTAGGATCGTTGTTTTTTACTGCCGCAGTTACATTTTGATATTTTGTATCTGATGATGTTTTATAAGTAGAATTAGGAAATAACATCGTATCATTAATAATAGAGGGCTCAGTAGGCATGCTCATCTCCATGGTATGGCTCATAGATATGTCGTGACCCATCTTCATACTGCCCATGCTCATATTACCTGACATATTAGTCATTGAAGCCATATTATGTGAACCATTGTCGTTCATTCTCATTGAATGTGAGGTAGTTGCAGACGTTATCATAGCACCTTGATATTTTTTACTGGGCGCAGCAGACTTTTCTGTTGGTTTTTGATTGTTCATAGACATAGAAGAATCCATCGATATATTATTATCCATTTTCATATTTGGATTTATCTTCATCTGTTCCGCCATTGATAGATGACCCGAATGATTATCGGCTATTGCCATTTTATGTGATGCTGACGCCATCTTCATGCTATTTGTATGCGTAGACTTGTTTGTTTTAACAGACGACTCCATGCTCATAGTCGCAGATGATGATCCCTGATTCATATCTCCCATCATCATAGCCATCATTTCTCTTGTCACAGGTAAGGGCTCAGGAAATGGAGTAACGCTCTTATAATTAACTAATTGATGCGGTGAGGTTGTTAGAGCACCCAAAGCCGCTCCGACAGTATCAATTGATTCTGCGTAGATAATATAAGGTTCATTTTTTTGAATTTTTACTAGCACATCATATGTTTCGCCCGGTGCAATTCTAAAGTCGCTAACAGGGTAAGGTACAACGTCATTACCTTCCACATGCACCATTTGCATAGTGGTGCCAGGTATTTTGACATGAAATATAGTGCTGCCGCCTGCACCAATAAACCGCAAGCGCACCACATCACCCATTTTTACAGGTGCAGTCCACGGCGAATATTTTGGCTGGCCATTAAGCAAGAATGCATCGTATGCCACATCGCTGATATCATAAATACTCATACGCATTTGCTGCATCATTTTGTAGTCATCAATTAAATTATTGCGTTTACTTATCGATGCCTTACGATAGTCGTGAATAAATTTCATAAGTGAAGGCTGAAGTGGAAAATCAGGAGAATAATAATCACCTTCTTTTTTCAAATTCGCGAGAATTTGATCTGGATTAGTATTGCTCCAATCAGATAAAACAATAATGTGGTCCTTTGTGTAGCTGTAATTGGGATGTTGAAGTGGATCAATTATGAAAGCACCATACAATCCTTGTTGTTCTTGAAGGTCAGCATGGGCATGATACCAATAGGTACCCGATTGATGTAATGTAAACTTATAATGAAATACATGTCCTGGCTGGATTCCTTGCTGAGTAATACCTAAAACACCATCCATTTGCCATGGCACAAGCATCCCATGCCAATGAATCGCTGTTTCTTGATCTAACTGATTGAAGACATTGATGGTAACATTATCGCCTTCTTTGAAATGCAAGGTGGGTGCTGGAATTTGATTATTAACAGCAATTGCTTTTATCGCCTTTCCTGCAAATGAGACGGTTTTATAGCTTACTACCAAATTAATTGTTCGATTACCTGCGAACACATTAGATACGAAAAATAACGTAAAGATAATCATCAATAATATTTTTTTCACAAAACACATTCCCGGTTATTATTCAGAGTGACTATGACCATCATCGTGATGCGTTGATGGCATACTTGAACCCTCCATTGGCATATCCATCCCATCATGATGATGATGTCCTTCCCCTTCTGCTTTAGGTAATGACATTACGCCTAACCCGTGGCGAAAAACCAATTCTGCACCTCGCCACGCTGTTCCAACTAACATACCTTGAATAACAAGTAGTGCGATGATAAAGGATAGTGAGAGTGCCTTGCGTTTGTAATTGCGCCATCCTGACCAAAGTGCAACAAGCGCAATTGCGATGGCAGTAGGTACAGCCCAATTTCGATGATCAATCATGGCCATATGCGATGCACCATCATGGCTGACAGTATTAAACGCGTAGAAACCAGCCACCACAGTAATAATTGCTGATAAACTAGCTGCCCATAAGCACCAACGTCCCGCGACCTCTAGCTCAGTGGCGATAGTAAGTCTAACAAAGTTCAATAAACGGGTGATATAGGCAAGCACATAGAAACCAAACGCTGCACTGTAAATTCCAACCGTCAAATGAACAAAAATTGGGTGCCAATTGGGTATAATTTCGAGCATTTATCCATCCTTAGTTAAAATTAAATCACGTGATGCTTGCGCAGGCAACATAATGCTATACTGAAAAACATTTCATGTCATTACAAGGAGTATCGTCATGTTTATGTTTCATATCGCAAGTGAACAAGCTAAAAAGCATGCATCGCATCATTCTGAACAAATTGCGTTAGGAAAATAAGCATGAAAATAAATAATTTCATTTTTGAACTGACGGGCGTTAGATGTGCTAGTTGTGTTGTAAAAATTGAAAGCACATTGCAAGTAATATCCGGCGTAACAGACGCAAAAATGAACTTTGCTAACCACACCGTTTCCGTATCAGCAAATGATACTGTGTCTGCTAAAACGCTCACCCAAGCAATCGAGCAACTTGGCTATGGCGCTACTCTCATGGAAGGATTAGAGCAACATGAATCTCAAAAAGAAGCGCTTGAACATCGTTATTACTCTAGTCTAATCACTAAAACAGTTGTCGCTGCCATTGTAGGCGTCCCTTTGTTTATCCTTGGTGTAATCGATATCATTCCCTCCTTGCAAACAGAGCTAGGCCACTTGACTAACTTTGCTTTTGGATTAGCCACATTAGGTGTTTTAATTTACTCTGGCGGTCATTTTTTTGTTGGTGGCTGGAAAGCCTTACGAGTACATACAGCCAATATGGATACGCTCATTGCCATAGGCACTGGCATTGCGTGGCTTTATTCTATGATTGCTATTGTATTTACTTCTCTGTTGCCGCCAATGGCGCAGCATGTTTATTTTGAAGCAGCCGCTATCATTATAGCGTTAGTTAATCTAGGTGCTGTTCTTGAACTTCGTGCCCGCCGTCATACCTCACAAGCTATTCAACGACTCATGAGATTACAACCCAAAACAGCTCGTCTGATACGCGATAAAGAAGAGATCGATGTACCCATTGAAACACTACAAATTGGCGATCTGATTCGTGTTCGACCTGGAGAGCAAATCCCTATTGATGGTACTTTAACTGAAGGATCGTCTTACGTTGATGAATCCATGCTAACAGGAGAACCATTGCCAAGTGAAAAGAAAATGGGAGATAAGGTCATTGGAGGCACCCTCAACAAAAGCGGGAGTTTTATATTTAAAGCAAGTCACATAGGTAAAGAAACGGTCCTTGCTCAAATTATCCAAATGGTGCAGCAAGCGCAAAATTCAAAGCCAGCATTAGCGCGGCTAGCAGATCAAATATCTTCATATTTTGTACCGACAGTTTTAATTATCGCTTTAGTTACCGCGCTCATTTGGTTCAATGTGGGTATTGAACCTAGAATTGCGTACATGCTAGTCACATCCATGGCTGTATTAGTAATCGCATGTCCATGCGCATTGGGATTAGCTGTCCCCATTTCAGTGACCGTTGGAATTGGTAAAGCAGCAGAATATGGTATTTTGATTCGCCATGCCGATGCCTTACAACAAGCAGGTCAACTGACGACTATCGTACTAGATAAGACAGGAACTATTACTCAAGGACAACCGCAAGTTACTGGCGTCTATCCAGTACATGAGCAGGATAAAAAGAAAGTCTTGATGCTTGCAGCTAGTTTAGAGGTAGGCTCAGAGCATCCACTAGCAGAGGCCATTGTCATGGCAGCGAAGAAGGATGGGCTTGCGTTATTAATTGCGACCAATTTTCAAGCTATTACTGGTCAAGGAGTAAGCGGTGTACTCGATGGTCAGCAAACTTGGTTAGGTAATCGCAGCCTGATGGAACAACAACACATCGAGCTAGGCGATTTAAAACAACAAGCTGATCAATTTGCTGCATCTGGACAAACGCCTATATTTGTAGCGATAGGACAAGAAGTTATCGGTATTCTCACTATTGCAGACCCCATTAAACCCGATTCTAAGAGTGCCATTCAACGCCTGCAAAAAATGGGATTAAAAGTGATAATGATAACGGGCGATCATCAAATTACTGCGCGTGCTATTGCATCACAAGTTGGCATCAGCGATGTCATGGCTGAGGTTTTACCTCAAGACAAAGCAGGAAAAATTATAGAATTACAAACAAACGGTGAAAAAGTCGGCATGGTAGGTGATGGAATCAATGATGCGCCAGCATTAGCTCAAGCTGAGGTGGGTTTTGCTATTGGAACCGGTACAGATATTGCGATCGAAAGCGCAGGGATCACTTTAATGCGCGGGTCGTTACAGAGTGTTGCCGATGCAATTATTATTTCACAACAAACAATTCGAAATATGAAACAAAATTTATTTGGCGCATTTATCTATAACATCATGGGCATCCCTGTTGCAGCCGGCATTTTATTTCCTTTCATTGGACTGCTATTAAACCCAATGATTGCAGGTGCGGCGATGGCTTTATCATCAGTCACGGTTGTTACCAATGCCAATCGATTACGCTTCTTTAAACCAATGGAAGAAAAATCATGATTATTTTACTAGTAAACGTAGTCGGTATAGCTCTAGTTTGCCTAATTATCTGGTGGTTTTGGATTAACAAATCACATATTGCCACTATCAAAATAGATAATCTTATCGAAATTAAAGTCAAAGATGGTGTTTACCAACCATCGAATATCGAGGCAAAAATAAATCACCCTATTACACTACGATTCGTTCGTGATGACGCCAGTCCATGTGCAGAAACAGTTGTGTTTCAGTCACTAAATATAAGCAAACAACTGCCCCTGCATGAACCAGTCGATCTTTCTCTAAATATAAAAAAAGCAGGCGAATACGAATTTACGTGTCAGATGGGAATGTATCGAGGAAAATTAACAGTTAAATAACTTAATGACAGCCATGCTATAGTGGTGAGTAGATTAACTAATCACAGCGTTTTTAAGGAGAAATAACATGGATGCTACAATGGATAAGCAAAAAATAGCTCAATGCCATACAAAAGCTGCCCAACATCATGAAAAAGCGGCAAAGTGTCACCAAGAAGCAGCAAAACATCAAGAAGCGGGGAATCATGAAAAAGCGGCTTTAGAGGCCAATAAGGCTCATGGGCATGCCTGTTGTGCAAAAGAACATGCCTCTATGGCAGCGAAATGCTGTGCTGGAGTTGAGTGCAAATAACACTAACGATCAGCTTTAAGACATTGAGGGTTTTTGGTAAAGAACCCTCATAGTCCCTCAGCTTATTTTTAGGAGAAAATATGCTCCAAGGAATTATAGATTTATGGTTTGTATTTGTTATCTTGTCAGTTGTTTTCACCACCTATGATATTCGCAATACACCTGTCAGCTGGGTACAAAAACTTGGCTGGATTTTAGTTGTGATTTACACGGGGCCATTCGGGTTATTTTATTATTTATTAACATGTCGCAATCCAGGAAAAAACTGGCATGCTCTGTATACTCAAGCGAATTGGAAACAAGCCGTTAATTCTGAAGTTCATTGTGTTGCTGGTGATGCCACAGGGATTATTATTGCAGCTATTATATTATCATTCACAACGATACCCATGGGCATTGAACTAGTTATTGAATATATCGCCAGTTTTATTTCAGGATGGTTTATCTTTCAAGCAGGAATGATGCTAAGCATGTATAAGTCTTATCGAGAATCTTTATTTAAAACATTTTTCCCTGAAATGGTTTCCATGAACCTAGTAATGGTTGGCATGATTCCAACGATGTATATTTTAATGCACTACATTCCTAACAGCGGAGAACCCTCTAGCTCTCATTTTTGGTTTGTCATGGCAATGGCAACCTTGGCTGGGGCAGTTATTGCTTATCCTATCAATTTTTGGCTGGTAAAAAATAAGTTAAAACATGGGTGCATGACTTTACCAGAAAAAAATAGCAATGTGCTTTCTAATATGGAAATGTCCAATCAAAAATATGAGGGGATGGGTGAGCATAACGCCATGAGCTCGCCACACGAAATGAGAGCCATATCATTAATCAAACAAATAATAATAATTTCGATGACTTTTGCCGTATTAACGGTAGCTATTCTGGTTGCTCTGTATTATTTACCGATGGGTTCTGTGACGATGACCTCGATGCCGATGGGACAATGAAATTACAGCATAGGTTTTACTCCTCTGTGGAAATTTATGACTTAATCTTACATAACGCATCAGCTTTCGAAAAAATTATCTAAAGCAATAATTTATTTGTGTCTGTGTCTATGGTGAATATCAGGATAATGATGATGTGAATGGGTAATGGGCTCATGCTTGTGTGGATGTGTATGCGGTTCTTTTCCGTCCCAAGGAAAATCATGTGTATGTTGATGATGTTCATCGTGAGTGTGGAGGTGGTTATGAAATAATGGTTCGTGAGTATGTGTATGTTCATGAGTTTCAGTAAAATGTATCCAAACACCAATACCCATCAATATAGCTGAAATCCAAAATACCATCGACGTGGGCGCATTAAAAAATACAATAGCAATAGCAGCACCAATAAAAGGGGCAATTGAAAAATAAGCACCTGTTCTAGCCGTACCGAGACCACGCAAAGCAAGGACAAATAAAACAAGACTAATACCGTAGCCGACAAAACCTACGAGTAACGCATAACTGATTTTTGACCAAAGAGGAAAGGTTAGTCCTATTGCTAATGCCAGACTAATATTTACAATTCCCGCGATTAATCCTTTACTGCCAGCAATAAATAATGAATCTGCCGATGATATTTTACGTGTTAAATTGTTATCAATTGCCCAGCACAAGCATGCTCCAGCAATTGCCGAAGAGCCGTGCCAATCTTGTTGGGTTAGTTGGTTTGGCCATGCTAACACTACTCCACCTGTTACTATGAATAGCATACCAAATATCATGCGTCGATCAGTGTGTTCTCTAAAGAAAACCCATGCTAATAGGGCAGTTAATACTGCTTCAAGATTTAGAAGTAATGAAGCAGTCGCTGCGGTTATCTGAGTAAGGCCAATCATTAATAAGGTGGGCGCTAAAATTCCGCCAAATCCAATTGCTCCCAGCAGCCAAAGCCATTCATTTTTTAACAGCCTAGAGGAATGCCAGCCTCTGTCTTTTATCAAGCGAGCTAGTATTAAGCCTATACCGCTTCCTAAATAGAGAAGTCCAGCAAGAAGTAGAGGTGATACATCACTCACTAATTGTTTAGCAAATGGCGTGCTGCTACCAAAAAGAATAGCTGCACCAAGTGCAGCTAATATGGCGGGTGATAAATGAAACTTAAGCATTTAATAACACCTATTAACACACATAAGAAATTATAGTATATGTTAGATTATTAAGGCATAGATTTTAATAATATTAAAAATTTCTCAGTTCACTAGCTAACTGCTAACACAGTTCTATGTTTAACGTATTGTGCCCAAGCATTCCACTATGACACCGCACACATGGGTCGCATCATTAATTTGCACCATTGGATATTGCGGATTAAGGGGCTTTAAATATCCTACTCCGCCATCAACTACATATTGCTTAAAGGTCGCCTCCTTTGCGCGCGGAAGCATGGCAACAACATAGCTGCCATGCGCTGCGGTTTTATCAGGATCCACGATAATTAGGTCACCTTCATGAAAACTTTTGCTATTGCCGGAGGGTGCTTTCATGGCGTCGCCTGTTACGCGTAGAGCGTACCAATGTGGTTGGTCAGTAAAAAAATGCGGCACCCACTCTTCAATTTCAGCACCTCTTTTACGAGTATCTATAAAATCTGCGATAGAGTTCCACGGCAGAACGGGCAGCGGGTATCGTTTCGTTGCAGATGTTTCATTTTTTGATTTGGGTTCTCGAGTAGTTGATAAACCGTATTGCAACCAAGCAGGGTCTGTTTTAAGAACAGCAGATAGTTTTTTGAATTGCAGCAATGAGGGTGTTCTGCGTTCACTAAGGTAATGTGTAATAGCGCCACGAGTGACTCCCATTTTACTCGCAAGTATTTCTTGAGTCATTTTTAATGCCTTCATACGATCTTTTAATCGTGTTGACCAGTTTTGCATGGTTTTCATCCCTTTGGTATATCGACTACTCTTTGAATGCTACCTATTGTATCAGACAATTTCAATATTACAATACGTATCAATCAATATTGACATTATGTATACATAATGTATCATCTGCCTGTTGAGTTATTTTTTATCATATCCATTTTCATTATCACAGGGAGCATGATCATGCGTGAATTTGCGAAAGTTCCACCACAATTTTGGGTTAATGCCGGTGAGCGTAAAAAACTGGGATGGCAGGCGCAGCTCGTAGCCATTTATCTCTTAACCAGCCCTCACGCCAATATGATTGGTGTTTATTATCTGCCAGTTAACTTTATTGCGCATGAAATTGGTATCACCATGGAAGATGCTTCGAAGGGGCTTCGAGGGCTCATTGAAACGCAATTTTGTAGTTATGATCATCATTCAGAATTTGTCTGGGTGCATGATATGGGTTTTACCCAAATATGCGTACAACTCAAGCCTGCTGATAATCGTGTTAAAGCTATTCAGAAAATGTATTTAGATTTGCCTAATGTGTCATTTTTAAAGGCATTTCATGATAAATATGCGAACGTTTTTTTACTTAAAAATCGTTCAGAATACTCTCATTATTTAGAAGCCCCTTCGAATACCCTTCGAAGCAAGGAGAAGGAGAAAGAGAAGGAAAAGGAGAAAGAGAAGAAGAAAAAAGATTATTTGTCGGGCAAGCCCGACGATGCTTTGTTTAAAATTTTAATTGAAAAAGAAAAAGATCCAAATTCTTTAAGATCACTTGCATTACAAATTTTACAGTTCTTGAATGAAAAGGCAGGAAGAGCATATCGACCTGTTGAAACTAATCTTAGATTTATTGAGGCGCGACTTAAGTCTGGTATAACGCTTTGTGATTGCTTTCAGGTTATCGCTAAAAAAACACGTCAATGGAAAAATGATCCAATAATGATGGGCTATCTGCGTCCAGCAACACTTTTCAATGCAACCAAGTTTGAACAATACGTGGGTGAGCTGGTTGTTGCAACTGACGAGGATGGTGCTGTATGAGCGCGAAACAGTATTGTCGTGAATGCAACCAACTCTTGATAAAAAATGCTGAGAGATGTGCTTGTGGTTGGCATGCAGATAAAACGAGTGTTACAGATCATCGTTGCCAATATCGCAGTAACGGACGGCGCTGCCCATTGCCTGGCACGATGTGTCCTTACCCGTATGGCAACACGCCTTGGTATTGTCAGGGCCACTGGAGTTGCATTGGGGATTCAAGGTTGGGAGATGCTGTTTTGTTTGATGCAGAAGAGAATTATCAGAAAATTTTAGTAAAGCGCCGTGATTGGCACGTTAGTCTGTTTAATGTTGAGAGTGGTAAATTATGAAATCAATTATTTTAACTGATGCTTATGTGGAAGATCGTTTGAGCGAATGGGGTGAATGGTTTGCAAGAGACGTTCATTTTGATATTGGCTTTCCGAGTAAAAATATTATAGCTCGAGCGCGAGATCAAGGTGGGCAGTTGATTAGTGCGACAGGGTCAAAGCCTTTGATGAGTAATACAAAAGCGGAAGAGATAGAAGCTATTTTGATGTTGTTAAATGCTCATGCACCTGTGCTTGCTCATGCAGTAATAATTACCTATTCATATCCAGATGCGCCTTTATTTATTGCGATGACAAAGTATGGTTACAGAAAATCTAATTATTATAAACGGCTTCATATGGGAGTTGCATGGGTGAAAGGGTATTTGATTGCAAAAAAGCACATAGAAAATTTTAAAAAAAATTTCAGTAAAAATATTTCCAAAAAAAGCTTTACAAACAGTGCGAACTAATTTAACCTAAATTCACTAGGCTCGCGAGAGCTGCAACAAAAATTAAAAAGCACTTAAAAAGCCTTCTCCCTCAAAAGAGAGGGCTTTTTTGTTTCTACTTCTTTTGTTTGAATAATCATTAGCGTGGAGTGTATTTAATCATGAAATCAATGATCATGGTTCCGTTTATAAATTACAGTAAAAAAACTTATCTAATCAGCGTGGGCTTAGTTGGGTTAATGTTAGGGGTAACGTTTTTTTCCTACCATGTAATAGCAAGTAACCATGTATTAATTACGCAAACTCAGCGCAGTGAGGTGATTTTGCGTGAGTTAAAGACTATGCAAAGACAGCTTGATATTTTTTCAGGCAATACAAATAATCCAAAGCAGCAATCAGTACTAAATACTATTCAGAGTCAGCTATCAGCGTTGCGAGAGTCAATGGTTGAGATTGCTAAGACATCTGATATTCAAAAAGTTTCAAGCCAGATAACCTCTGTTAAAGACGATGTGGATATTAAAATGAGCGATATGATGCATGTAGTGACGAGTTTTAATGGCGGCAAGCAGTATCTTGACTCGAATGCGCTACCTTTTCGTGTTTTAGCAGTTGATATGATTGCAGGACTGCCTTACGTTTCTGTGGACTTTAGTAATCATGTGTCACCTTTGACGGTGGGTGATTCGCTAGCGGGCTGGCAGGTTGTTGCAGCCTATAATGAGGCAGGTGTTGCTGAGTTTGTGAATGATAAAAACCAATATGTGAAAGTGGTTGTGCAAGGATAAAAATTATTCATGAATAAATTCCTAATTGTATTTGTGTTACTGACAATATCAGCTCGAGTCTTTGCAGCAACAAATGATGTTGTTAATACCAGCACAGTGAATAGTATTAGCCAAAATACGCAAGATACTTCTTCAGTGACAAAAAGCGCTCGTGATTGGGGGCTGACAGACAGTGAGTGGCAAAAATATAAGTCGCTAATGGAAGGCACTAGTGGTCGTTACTATTCCACATTAACGCCACCGGAGGTGCTTGGTATTAATGCGACTGCTTTAAATGAGCTAATGCATTTTGCAGAGCTTCATGCAAAACAAGAACACGATAAGATTGAAAAAGAATTGCGATTTAATGTGGCTTTTCATGAGGCGGCTAAACGGCTTTATGCTAATGAACCCATTATCAAACCATTTGATTTGACGCCTTACTCACCTGTATCTACCAAACAATGACAGAACATGCAAATTCTTACCGACCTAGAAAGCGGTATAGCACACTATCGGGCTTAATTTTTACCACTACATTTAAGTTGTTGTTACTGAGCTTATTAGCTTGGCTTTTGTTGCTGATTATATTTTCTGGGATGATTTTTTACAAAGGTGCTTATGTGTCAGGAGAAGCTGTTCAACGTCTGTTTAATAGCGATAGTGTGTGGTTAGCGGATAAGAATATTTCTATGAGTCATACGCTGATGTCAATGCTAAGCCAAATTGAGGTGCGTGTTAAAAGTAGTCTGTCTCATGTCTTTGAATTCATTTCTCCTGTATCAGATAAAATTAATCTGAATGCATTTGTGAATTTACAGGGCGTTATGGCTGTTATCATGATTATGATTGAGACTATAAAAATTATAGCAATCCGTTTATACATTTTTATACTGAGCTTTCCATTATGGTTTAGTGTGCTATTTATCATGATAGTCGATGGCTTGGCGCAACGTGATATTCGTAAGTTTCAAGCGGCACGCGAGAGTACGTTTTTATTTCATCGGCTTAAGCTACTTACAGAAAATCTATTTTATAGCTTCTTTTTAATCTACATGAGCATGCCAATTGCTATTCACCCAGAAGCGTTCCTGTTACCTATGGTGATTGTAGTGAGCGTGCTTTTTATGCTTTCAATTAAATATTACAAAAAATACGTGTGAGGGAATATGAAAATAAAACTGGTCATAAGTGTATTATTATCTATCACTCTATTCTCTATAAATGCTAATGCTAGTGAGCGCCAAGAGAGAATTTATTTAACGCAAATAATTAATCAACTGAATGCGATTAAACCATTAGTAATTGCAGCATCCTTGCAACAACCTAAGACTAATCGCGTTCAATTTCATTACAGTCATTATCTAGATGCGCATCATAAAAAACATAATGGATTAGCAGAAGACCTCAACCAAATTGAAATGAGCATTCAGAATAAGTTAAGCCACATACCCATCGAGCCCTCTGTGCTGCCGTCCATTAAAGGCGATTATATCCTCCATAGCAAGAGTCAAAACTAATGATAGCGCTAGATTCAGCTATCTCAGGATTCGCGTCTACCGCAGGAGTAACGGCGCCACATCTAAGCCTCTTAATCAGAAGCATTCTCTGCGGTCTATTTTTACTCTGGGCAGCATGGAATATCTATGGCCATATGCAATTGGTACAAGATCAACATCTAGATTTATATGACTTACCAATGAGTATTCTAAGAATTCTACTATTGTGTGCATGGATAATACTTTTAATTTTTGTGAACTAAGGACTAGAGATGAAAAAACGCATCATTAATAAACTAATTTCTAAAGCCATTGTATTGATACCGATATTTTACACTTCGTCTCTGTGGGCAGCTCTGCCTACGCCACCAGCAAGCGATATGGCAAGCGGTTCAAAAGACTGGGTTGATGTAGGTGGCAGCCTTATCAATAAAGTATTAAGCATAGGATGTATTGCCATGGGCGCCGCTTTATTGGTTGGGGTGGCTGCGGGGATTCTGAAATCGTATCACGTAGCACAAGAAAGGCAGGATCTAGGACATTTTTTTAAGATGTTAGTCGTTGGATTGCTTGCAGCAGCAATCGGGATTGGCTTGGTGTATGCAGGATATCAAATTGTAGGCGTAAGAGATAATGGATGGTGAGTGCTTATGATACTGCATGAAATTAATCATAAAATGCCTATTTATAAAGATTGCACGCTAGGTGAAATGCTGTTGGTGGGCGCTATAGTGTTTATAACGGAGACGATCATTTTGTCTATTCTTACACGACTTATATTTGGATACGCATCTATTGGAATGGCGCTTACTTTTATCTCGTTTTTTCACATAACACAGCTTTTACTCAATCAATTACAAAAAATCAAATATGGAAAACCGCAGGGGTACTACAAACAGCGCATTATTAAAAAATTAGCTGAGCTAAAATTAATCCGATCTTTATATGTTATTCGTTATGGAAAATGGTCAGTTAGGAGAATGTCATGATGGTCACGAAAAATATGAGAGACAAGAAAGAAAGTAGACCCTATCGGGGCTGGGTTATTAATGCTTGGCGCAAAGAAGATGCAGATGCACAAGTTATTCAATTACAAAAAACCATGATGGGTCTATTGTTTATTCTATGCATTGTTTGTGGCGTTGGCTGGATCACATCCCCATCACGATTGACTATTTATGTTCCGCCTGATATTCAAAATGGCGCAACAATTAAGGTTGGGACAGTGCCTGCACCTTTAATTTATAGCTTTGCATATGAAGCGTGGCAAGAAATGAATTATTGGCCGGTGGATGGTGAAACTGATTATAAGAAGAATATCGATAATTATATCCCGTATTTAACGCCGAAGTTTAAATCAGAATTGCTTCAAGAATATTTAGAACTTAAGTCCTCAGGTCAATTGCAACGTATTCGATATTTACAAGGATTAAGCGGCGCTGCTTATGATGCTGCAAATGTGAAGCAATTAAGCAGCAATACATGGGAAGTCGATTTAGCAATGCGACTGACAGAGTATAAAAATAACCAGCCCGTAAAAGATGTTGAAATTATATATCCTTTGAAAGTCATACGAACCAACGTATCACCACGTAATAATCCTTATGGTTTGGCGATTGCAGGCTTTATGTCTGAACCCCAACGTACCATGACTTATATTTAATAGTTAGAGATATCTTATGAAATCAATTTCAATAGGCATGATAATTGCGGCTGCATTTTGTGCTTCTTTAGCTCATGCGGATGGACTCAGTAGTTTAACGCTGAGTGATTCCGAAATGCAGAAGCTTAAAAAGTATTTTCCAGTAGAGGAAGACAAAAACCTTGTTTGGAAAGGTGAGCCATTGATCGTGTCATTGTCTAAAAATAGTGAGAGACGAATTGTGTTTCCATCTCGTGTTTTGGTTGATGTTAAAGGGACTTTAACAACCGATCAATTGCGTATAGTCAATAATGATAAATCGCTTTATCTTACGGCGTTAAGCAATTTTCCAAAAGAACGTATATATGTCACGCTTCAAGATACTGGAGACGTAATATTACTCGATCTTGCAGTCAACGAGCATGCAGATTCGACCACACAGTATGTCACTACTATAAAGAGTCATAAGAATCTAGAGAAAAGCACCTCATTACAAAATAGCCAGACGACACTAATTGAATCACCAATACCATCAAACGATGAAGAAGATGTGAGCACAGTTGACTTGATGCGGTTTGCATTTCAACAATTCTATTCACCCTTGCGAATACAAGAGAATATTCCTATTTATAATCGAGTCTCAATGCATGCCGAACAATTCGTTCCAGATTTAGTCTATGGTGATAAAGTCATCACTCATCCTGTTGGAGCATGGATGGCTGGAAATCGCTACGTCACTGCAGTTGCATTACAAAATAAATATTCACACAAAACTCATATTGATATTCGAAATGATATATGCGGAAATTGGCAAGCTGCTATTCTATATCCTCGTGCAACATTGTTGTTTCACGGAGAACAATTTCACGATTCAACGATGCTATTTTTAGTTTCGCAAAAACCGTTTAACGAAACAATGGCGGTGTGTCATGGCAATGCATAATACCAATAGTTTATTAAAGTATGTTGTGCCCGGCATCATTTTTTCTCTTTTGATCCTAGTAGGGATAAAATCATGTCACTCAACAGAACCTGTTACTCAAAAATCAATTTCGCATGGAATATTACCTACTAATTCAGCCGCACAAGACAGCGCAGCAGAATCACTTGATACGTTGACTGCGGAACTGAAAGAAACAAGAGATAAAATTAATGAGGTTTCAAAAACAAATGAAACACTTAAAAAAGAAAATACTGGCCTAGCTGATCAATTAAATTCTAAGCAAAATGATACAACTCGGGCACTTACAAATGATATCCAACAACTTAAAACTCAATTTCAGGCATTAACGAAGCCAGAGCAAGGTGCTGGGTTTTCTATTACAGGTGTTTCACATGACGTTATTACAACTGTACCGGATTTAACTCAAGCCCAACCTGCACAACCGTCTATCTTCACAGATAAAACTACAGAATCAAAAAATCAGCCACTGCCTTATTACACTATCCCTGCCAACGGCACTTCAGTAAAAGATCGTTTAATGACAGCGTTAGTGGGGCGAATTCCAGTGAAAGGTGTCGTGACTGATCCTTACCCATTTAAGATTGTGATATCTGATGACAATCTCGCAGCCAATGGGTTACGTATCCCTCATTTACTACAAATGATAGTCAGCGGCTATTGCGAAGGTGATTTAAATTTACTAAGTGTCAGAGGCTGGGTCACATCACTGACATTTGTTTTTGATGATGGCACCATTTCAACTACAACATCGAATGACAATGACATCGGCAATTTTACTAAAGCCAATAGCTTAGGCTACCTCTCTGACAAATTCGGCAATCCTTTTATACGTGGCAAACTAATCAGCAACGCGCCTGCCTATTTAGCAGGCAATGTAGCATTAGGTGCAGTAACCGGTGCTGCAAATGCCTATGCCGAATCGCAAACCACTAGCCATGATTCATTGTTAGGTAATGCCACCAAAACGATCACAGGCTCTCAAGGCAAATTTTTAGCAGGCCAAGCTACAACAAATGCAGCAAAAGAAGCTCAAGAATGGTGGCATGACCGAGAAGAGCAATCGTTTGATGCAATCTATGTTTCACCTACTGCTGAACAAAACAAACAAATCGAATATATAGAAATTGCAGTGAATTTCGCTAAAGAAATTCATATTGATTACGATCCTAAGGGGAGAAAATTAAACTATGCCCATTCTTATCCGTCGGCTATCCATCCTAGCCTTGATTAGTTCGCTTTCTGCCTGTAGTCACATGTCAGGCAATGTAGTGCCAGAAACAGGCCCCACTATGGAACAAGTTTACGATAGTAGAACCCAGTCCGAGCCGATTGAAATGCAGTCGAATTCTAAACACCATGCCAGCCTACAATCGAATGATGTTTTACATGATTTTCATAAGCTTCCCAATCCCGAATTAAAAATGTATATCTATCCCCATTTAGCAGGCAAAGAACAATTACCTATCCCGGGTTATTACACGGTGTTTAACGGTTACACACAAGATCACTATGCATTAGCAAATGAATAAGAAGAGACTAAAAAATTGAATACACGTTTATTTATAAAAAATCATGTAAAGCAGAAAGCGGTTGCAAACTCGTATCAAAAATTACCCACATTAGCAGACCGTTTGCCATGGCGTGATTACAACGAGAAACACAACTGCTTTTTACTCGAAGATAATGAAAGCTTAGGCGTCTGTTTTAAAATCACTCCGATTCCCTGCGAAGCTCGGCCTGAACAGATGATGGATGAAATTGGTAAGTCTATTAGTGAAGCACTTAAAAATACAATCCCATTTGAAAAAGAGAATCCTTGGATACTGCAAGTTTATGTGACTAAAGAATCAGGATTAAGTGACACCTTTAAAGAAATTGAAGATTATTTCCCTGAGAACAGAAAATCTACACAACTGACACAAGCCTATTTAAAAACCTTGCGTGATCATTTTGACTACACAACACGTCCAGAAGGTATCTTTCATGATACACAAGTGACAAATTTGCAATTTCGTGGCGGTGTTATGCATGTTTATGCTGTCCTTTACCGCCGTGTGCATATAAAAAAAGTAAAGAATATTGCAAGACGAACACATTTGAATGAGATCGAGCGTGTATCACGTAAATTCGTAGCTCAATTGCGTTCATGTAGCATGAAAGTAGCGCGCATGAATGGAAAGCAATTTTATACATGGATGGCGAAGTGGTTCAATCCTGCTAAAAACAATGATTTTTTCTATCCTGATGAATCGCAAAAATTACGTGGATATGATTTGGCCGAGCAACTCTTTTTTAGCGCGCCAGAATCATTTCATGAGGGTTGGTTGTTAGGTGGCCTACCACACAAAGTGCTGACTATTCAAAACATGACAAGCAACCCTGTGATTGGGCATATATCCGCAGAACGAAAGCGTTCTGTTGATGATAAAGTATTTAATTTAGTCGACCATCTACCTGAAGGTAGCATTTTTGTAATCACACTCACTTTGCAATCCCCCAGCGATGTTGCCTTACATCTAAAATCGATTCATGCCTCAGCAGTAGGGCATCATGCATTAGCCGCAAAAGTAAAAAAAGAGGTCAACTCCGCTGAGAAATCCATCGCGAATGGTGATCATTTATTCCCTGTAATGATGGCAGTCTATCTTAAGGCTGAGACTTTAGATGAGCTGCATGACAAAGAATCCAGTGTAGAAGTACTGCTAAACAGTAATGGTTTCAAGGTGATTACCGATGATGAATTGTTTCCTATTGATGCTTATTTACGCTATTTACCTATGTGTTATAATTTTTATTTTGATCAGCAAAATACCGAGCGCTCACGGTATCTGTTATTAAGCGATATCGCTAAATTATTACCGTTTTATGGCCGTAGCCGCGGCACCGGTCACCCAGGGATGGTATTTTTTAATCGCGGTGGCGAGCCGTGGACATATGATGCGATGGCTGATAAGACCAAAAACGCGCACATGCTAGTCTTAGGTGAAACAGGCACTGGCAAATCTAATTTATTAAATTATTTGATTGCACATGATTTAGCACTTTATAACCCACGTTTTTTTATTATTGATGCAGGTGGCTCATTTGATTTATTAGGAGATTATTGTGCTTCTTTAGGCTTAACCGTTAATAAAATAAAAATAGACCCTAAGCGCCCAGTCTCACTAAATCCTTTCTCCAATGGATTACGTATTATTGAACAACTTGAAGCACTCGATTATTCGAATCGTGAAAAGTTTCTAACCGATTCTTGTGAAAAACTAATCCAAGAGCAACAAGATAACCATCATAAAGACTCAGCGATGGATGACGATGAGCCACGTGACATTTTAGGTGAAATGGTACTTGCCGCACTGATGATGATTACAGGCGGAGAAAAGAAAGAAGAAGAATCCATTCGACGTAGCGATCGAATGCTGATTATGGATGCGATTGTAAAAGCAGCCTATAACGTGAGAGATCAACGCCGCGATCAACTTATCGCCAGTGACATTGTAGAAAGCTTTGAACAAATTGCCTTAACCTTAGACCCAACACGTGATAGTGAAAAAATCCGCCGCGCACGTGAGATGGCAGATGCAATGCGTTACTTTACTAACGACCCTCTTTCTAGCCGATTTTTTAACACGACAGGGAACCCGTGGATTGATGCAGATGTCACTATCATTGATTTCGGACTGTTTGCGAGAGAAGGCTATGAAGCACATCGCTCAATCGCATTTTCAGGCTGCATGAACCATATCTTGACGTTGGCCGAAGCAAATCAAAACAGCAATCGTGCAATAAAAGTCGTTTGTGATGAAAATCATATTTTCACCAGTATCCCATTATTGGCAGATATAGAAACGCGCGTTGCTAAAATGGGCAGAAAGTTAGGTCTATGGCTCTGGCTTGCCACTCAAAATATGAAGGATTTTGCAGATGGCGCACGCCGGATGCTCTCGCAAATTGAAGTTTGGCTTTGTTTAGCCTTACCACCTGATGAAATAGATCAAATAGAGAAATTTAAAATATTAACAGCAGAATATCGTGCGCTTTTATTATCTGCAAAAAAAGAAAAAGGCAAATATACAGAACTGGTTATTTTAAGCGCTAAGATATACGGCTTATGTAGAATTATTCCGCCCACACTTTTTTTAGCTATGGCAGCGACTGATCAAGATGAAAAATATCTACGAGCAAGCATTATGCAAGAGCATCAATGTAGCGAAATTGATGCAGTTATAATCATTGCAAATCAAATGATGAATAAAAAACGAGTAGTAGATTCTGATGATTAAATTATTATTGGTGCTATTCATATCTCTATTTTCTATTACGCTTTATGCAAAAACAGTGACATCTCTTGATATTTTGAATGCCACTGTTAAAGCAGCGCTTAAAAGTAACGGAAGTTGTTTTCATTACAAGTTTCCGACACGATTCTGTGTTTGGTTATCGCCATGGTCGGGAAGGACTGTGACACCAGTTCTAGATCATTATTCTCCTGATTTAATTGTGATGGTATATCGTAACAAAGACGATAATCCTTGGTTTGAAGCACGTGTATTATTAGATAAACCCACCGCGATGCTGCAAGCGAGTGCTATACCGCAAGTAGGCAGTGGAAATCACAGCTTTTTAAACGAACACGAACAACAAGTGATTTTTAAAGAAGCAGATGTGATTGGAAATCCTGCTTTAGCTGTCTTTCCTCAATATACAGGTGAGGTTTTGCTAACCAGCACAGCAATGCCCCTTAAGCCGTATTTTCAATCAATGCTTGATAGTGCGTTATGGCGTGGATTGATGCCAGAAGCGTTACCCGAAGAAACAGCAGCGATGGCGCTCAGTGTGGCTCATCATGTTGGTACAGGTCAGAACGATTGGGGTGATGTGTACCCGCATGAAGGAACGGTGATGGGTAATGATGATGCTAAAGCTTCAATGGTTGTTGCACAACGTGCGGCAGATTTAATTACAAATACCGCCGCCTTTGGTCATATCCACCAAGAATTAAGTACTTATTGTGGCAGACATTGCAAAGCTTCACCTATCACAGAAAACAGCCAAGACACTTTGTTTCAATTGATTTACCCCATAGAGCAAACTGACTGCAAGCCATTAGGTAGTGACTCATCTTATACCGAGCGCATGTTAAACGAAAAAGGTGTGTATATGTGGATTGTCTGGCGACATTATCAAGGTTGTGCAAATGGGCATGGAAAATTTATTGGAGTATATCTGTGATAAAAATAGCTATCTTTTGTTTTATATTATTATTCAGTGCAAATTCCATTGCATCTAACATCATTCCAGTCGGCAATGATAATAACCTCCTCTATTATAAAATTGGTGGTAGCAATGGATTTTCATTACCACCCGTATCTGACACTGACTCAATGAATTTGAATACCTCAGCCAACTTAGGGCTTGGGTTTAGTTGCAGTGCATTTAATCCTGCATTGTCAATCAGCAACTCCATCAATGACTTAAAAGACAGCACAGAAAATATTACACACGATATAGTCACTAATGCCACAGGCAGTTTAATCATGATGCCTCTATATGAGTTAGCTAAAATTAACCCTACTTTATATTCGCTTTTGAATAATCAATTATTATCCGCGAATCACAAATTAGAAGTATCCACCAAATCCTGTGATGTCGATAAAGAACAAATCGATAGAGGTGAAAATCCATACCAAGATTGGGGAAAAATCGCAGTCAATGATCAATGGAAAAAACAATTATCCTTTGCAGCCATGGGCAATGCCGATATTAATCATTCAAAAAAAGAAATAGAAGCACATAGTGGAGATGAAGGAGTTGCATGGACAAGTGGAAAAAAAGAAAACGATGGCACTGTACATGCAGGTGGCAAAGGACAACCGCCGGTTTATGTCATTGCAGATACGGTGAAGGCTGGTTACAACGTTATGCAGAACAAAAATTTAGATAATGATACTACAGCAAGTGGTGACTTAATACGCTATTTTGCTACACCTCACGCCGCTATTGATTGGGTTACGAGCGTAGTAGGCGATCAAGTGATTACTACTTGTAATGATGAAGAGTGCAAGAAAAAGCAAGGCAGTATTGTAGGACACGGACTTCTACCCCGAGTAATGTCATGTGACCAAGACAAAGAAAATTGTGTAACGACTATTCGTGATCATTTGGGGCAGCTTGTGAGTAATGGCGAATCTCAAACCTCTATTAATTTAGAAAATGTTTCTGCAGGCGGTATTGCGATAAGCCCAGATGCAATAAATTCCATCCGAACAATGGAGCCTACACAACAATCGATTATCATCAATAAGCTCGCGCAGGAAATAGCGGCTCAACGAGTGATTGATAAAGCCTTGGTTGCAAGAACCATATTGGCCACAGGCGCACAAGTACCTGTGATTTCCGCCAACCATCCAGCGCAAATATTAATTCATCGCGCCATGAACCAATTAGATGAAGATATAAAATCACTAGCCTTTGAAAGCCAAATTAGAAAACAAATGATGTCCGATACGTTATCTCAAGTACTCGCTTATTCAAACAATCAACAACGAAAGGTGTTGCACGCAGCACCTGTCAGCCCAACTCAGCCGCTTATGGAAAACAGTGCGCAAAAGGATAAATTGCAATGAGTATTGGCGTCCAATCCTACCCTGAGCTTTATACCATAATGCTAGGCTGGGATTTATACGGAAAGTTTTGGAAGCTATTAAGCCAAACAGGTATTGCCTACCTACCATTTATCGGCATGATTTTAAAAAACATATCACAATCGTATGTCATGCATGGGCACCGTGGGGCAAGTAACTCATTGCGTAGCATGGAAATTCAATTACTAACAACCTTATTACTTATTTTTTTTGGAGTTGCACCTTTAGTTCCACTCGATGCACATACCGTTTCATATACCCCCCTTTGTGAAAAGGGAAAAACCTATTACCCTAACGCAACAGGAACAACTTACGATAAAGCCTTTGCAATACCCTCAGGCGATATCCGCGTCCCTCTTTGGTGGTATGCTGTCTTATCTGTTTCTGAAGGCATGACTAGCGCAGCAAACACAATGGTAGGCTGTGTGCCTGATTTAAGAAAAATGATCACAGAAGTAGACATGGCACAAATAACCGATCCGGAATTAAAGCTCCAGCTACAAGATTTCGAAACCATGTGTTATGCCCCTGCTAGAATGCAATTTTTTAATGACACCAGAGAAAACAAAGCTGAACATCTTCGTCTTATTCAAGAAAAAATAAAAGAATTTGGTACGGATGATACCGAATGGCTAGGTTCACATGCATTAAATGAGGTGTATTACCACCACATCCAAGCAAGCCGACCAATCCCTGGATTTATGTATGACAAAGGCCAAGATATTAATGCAGATACAAATGCTGCAACTCCACCTACTTATGGAATGCCTTCATGTTACGAGTGGTGGAACAATCAGGATGGTTTAAAAAGCCGCTTATATCAATCATTACCTAAATCCTTTTCTGATGAATTTAAAAGTTATTTGAATACTAAAAAATCTCAAGATGACGTAATCAAAAAGATTATTTCAAATGCTCCACAAGGGTATAAAGGTTATGACAATGCTAATGATATGTTAGGTGATATGGGTTATTCGCATTTAGCCTCAGCAGTTGGCACGATATACAATCAATTAGAAGAATATCCTAAACTGTATGCAGCAGGACAAGCAGCACCCATTATTCAAGCTCTCTTATTATTGATGGTTTATGTATTTTTACCCTTTGCGCTGGTATTTGGTGGTTATAAACCCACTGCATTTATTGCCGGAGCGTTATTAATTTTTTCAATAGTCTTCTGGGCATTTATTTGGCATTTAGTAAGTTGGGCAGATAAATCACTCATGCAAGCACTCTATTCAAGTTGGTTTTCAAAACAAGGCGCAGGAGCATCACTTGCAGATATGATAATCGGCTCTTTAGTCGTCGCTGCCCCGTTATTTTGGTTTTCATTGATGGGTGCAATGGGCGTCGCAGTAGCTGACATAATGGGTTCAATCGTGCCTAGCTTAAATAAGATAGGTACAAGTTCGGCAAAAACGGGTTCCTCAACTGCTAGACAAATAGGTACAGCAGCAGCTAAGGCAATTGAGACGGCTGCTGAAGTTTAGAAGTAAGATGAATTTAGCTGGGAAGATATTCTTTCTCAGCGCTTCATCATTGTTACTATGTTTTTTCTTTCTTTTGAAGAGACAGTGGCATAATTTTCAGATGGTTTTTGTTCGAACAGTCCAGACTTAAATGCATAAAACGCACGTGAAGAATTATTCACATTAGATGTCTTAATCCATTCTTGCATTAAAGCTTTGGTGTTTTCTTCACTATGATTTTCTACAGCCATAAGTGAACGAACAAATTTTTCTGTTTCCATTCGTCCGTGTCGCCCATGCGTATGCCAAAAACCAAATCTGCCGGAGTTTAAATAACCATGGGCAGATGAGAGGGAATTTTGTAGGTGTATATTATTTACAATTTTTTGAAAGTTTTCACGTGAAACGAACTTGGGATCAACTTGATAAAGTGCAATAAGCGATTGCTGAACTTTTTCGTTTTTATAAATAGTGTTACGTTCGTCTTCACTTAACTCTTTACTGTCTTTTTCATTATCTAGTAAACTAATGACTTGTTTTGGATCGTAACAAGCCTTGCTTGTAAATTCATGTGGATGTTTAGGCGACCATGTGTTTAATGGAATCTCTTCAACATGCGTATTTTTGTTTTTGCTTGAAAAAAATTGAGGTAAAAATCTATAAATAAACCCTGAGTTAGTAGGCTGTGTTACCATATACTCTAGCATTTGAGCCATTTTTTTCCCGCCATCACCGCTTGGTTCAATTTGCATAGCATGATTTTTTTTGTCAAATGGATCAAGTGAGGACGTGATATCCGCTACTACGACATTAGAATCTTGAGCAGATTCTAAAACTTGCATATAAGTTTGTTTCATAATTTCATGGATAACATCCATGGGATTATTAGGGTTGCGGCCAATCCCAAGTATTTTTCCTACTTCTTTCATAAATGGATAAATATAATCTACCCATCCTGAAGCTGAAGGATAATATTGTGTTGTTAATATAATTTTTGCTGTAGGATTTTTCGAACGTATGTGTTTTACAATTTGAATGTATTCATTTCTCATTTTTTCTAAAACTGGATGAAACTTATCTTTTATGTATGTTTCTCTTTCTGCAGTTGTCCTTTTCACCCATTTATCTTGAGAGTAATTATAATATTGTTGAGAGTTAATCAAATATTCTCTGAAATTATTACCTCCAATGCTTAAAATAACACATTCAGCAGCAGGAATATCATTTTCTGCAGCTTGTAAAGGATAAAAATGAGTACGAGGATATGATAAAAGAAATCCACCGCCAAAGACTTTATTTTTGTTTGCACCATGGAGTACATTTTCTGTTGTGAATCCATCGTTAGTGTAATCAAGCACCTGATAATGGGGTAATTCTTTTTGTAGATGGTCCAAAACAGATAATTCAGGAGGAAAATAGGATTGGCTTGCTTTAATTTTTGCTTCTCGACTAGCAGGTACAATACCTATCGCTTCTTTTAAACGATTTAAAATGGCTCCTCCTCTACCAACCCAAACTTTATTATCGAGTGTAGAATCACCAATAACGACAATGCGTTTACTCTCTTTGCTATCTCCAACGCTATTAGTAGTAGCTTCCGATTGGCTTTTGGGTGATCTAAGCATAAGTGATACCTTTATTTATCCGTTAGTAAGAAATTGAGCGAATTTTACTCTTTTAAAAAGTGGTTGTCAAACCTATAGCCTGCCTATAGCCTGCCTATAGCCCGCCACAAATCTAACTTATTGAAAAATAATGGAGGTTAATCCTAACAGAGCTAGAGCTGCTCTTCGCCCTAGCTCTTCTGTTGGAGTAAAGTCTATCGCTACGGAAAAACCTATATCACTATCCCCTAGGGGTTTTTCTTGACGATAAAATAGATAGGTTTCCATTTGTCGAGATATGGACGCTAATGCAATATCATCCATATGAACTGCATGTTGTTTAGGATGAGTTATTATTTTTTTTAATGTTTCATTCAGCGCATATTTTAATAAATATAACGCTAGTTCCAACTCATAATCTATATTACTCAATGCAATTTCAGATTGAATGTTATACAAGTGCGTAAATTTATAATTGATAGGAGAAAAATCTACCTCCATAATAACTTCTTTATCTTCTAAGTCACATTCACATCTAAATACTAGTAATTTTTTAGAATTATTACCCTTGCTTGTTATTGTAAAGCTACCTTGGAATATAAAAGGTTTTTCCCAAATAGCTACCAACACTAATGTTTCAATGTTAAGTGCAATATTATTTTCTTTCATT
>DHJK01000045.1:475-3681 GCA_002404295.1 Legionellales bacterium UBA4722 | reverse complement strand
CCACTTAAATTTATATTTATCTGTTCTTCTATATCATCATCAGAAATCTCTGTGGTTCCTCGCTTTAAAATAGCCGCATTATTAATAAGTAAATCAATGCGCCCGTATTTATCGATAATATCATTTATGCAGCTCTTAACCTCAGATGATTTTGCAACATTAATAGCGAAATAATCTGTATCTCCACCCTCTGAATTAATGCTTTCACACACTTTCTTTAGCAATTCATTATTTCTAGCTATGAGGATAACCTTATACTTCAGGTGAGCAAGATGCTCAGAAAGATATTTCCCTACTCCGCGACTTGCTCCGGTTACAACTGCTACTTTTTTAATAGGATCAATCATTTATTTTCTCTCCGAAAATGTATTAATAACTGTACTAAATTATGAAAGTCCCTTCATTCGTTATACCGAACTTTAAAGTCGTCATGAATTTATTCACGCTGTCGCAGAATTTTTTTTCTTCCTCAATATGGGGATAATGCGCAGATTGAAAGAACAATCTAATTTTTTTATCTAAGGCATTTACTGCACCATTCATAATGTAGTCATGAAAGCCATTAATCCATAAATATGGAATTAACAAAGAGTGAATTGCAACAGAGTAATTTTTTTCTGTACTATATAATTCTTGTCGCACCGAAGTGAATACATCCTGACTTATTGGAAGATTAATCATATTCTGTATTTCTTGAGTTTTTTTCAAAAAGGACAAATTCGACCAATAGAAATAAACTCTATCTTTATTCTGTTGAAAAACAGGAGCAAGCTTTTCTGTTAGTTTCCAAATTTTTTCTGGTGCCATTTCTGCCAACTCATTTAACTCACTAAAAGCTTCCTGATAAGCATCAGCATTATTTTTTTTCAAGTAAGCTAAATCTAACATTAGATTATTTAAGCGTGGTGTTAAGACAGAATCAGCTGTTGATAAAAATATCCCGGGGATACAGATCTGAAATGCACCATAAAAATCAAATAAAAGTTTTGCCCCGTAACTATGCCCTATCAGCCCGCAGAGATTGATATTCTCACCATGCTTTAAAAAACTAAACAAAAAATTTAAGTCGGTTATGTTTTGCCTATGGGTGACGGGTATACTCGATCTTTTTGAACGGCCACAACCCCGCTGATCATAAAGAATTACATTATAATTTAATGAACTATACAAATTATCGTGTTCAATCAGGTATTCTAACACACCACAATTAAACCCTGGGCCACCATGAATAAATAGCAAATAAGGATTGTTAGCGTCCTTAGTAAGCATGGAAATGTAAAAATCATCATGTGGTAAAATAGTTTTCTTAAACTTACTCATTTTGGCTCCAATAATAGTAGCGTTCCTTTCCTTCTATGACTAATGGTGAATAAAAGTGTTCTGGCCAATTATTTACATCAAATTTCCAAGCTTCTTTTGCCACTCCAAAAAACGGAATTTTCTGCCGTTTCACAACTGACTCTAAAAAATCACTCACTTCATCATCATGGTGGGATTCAGTAAAAGCATCTAGAGTCTTATCTGTATGTACAATTAAATAGTGTATTTTTCCAGCATCATCAGTTGCTAAAAAACTACCGTTTTTATCAATCAGATAGTACTCTATGATTTTATTGGCTGTACACCATCCATGAAAAAATTCAATATATACTGGATCAGTAATGGGTAACTTATTTTCAACTTCTAGGTGAACTAGCAGCGATTGTGTTAAGTCCCTAAAATATTGTTGTGATAACGAGCGCACAAATGATTGGAGTTCGCACACTAAGTTCGGATTATCTTTACGCAGAAAACAATCAATTATTTTTTCATTGAACGCTTCGATTGCTAATTGCTGATCGGCAGCACCCGTTAATAAAATCTTTTTTACAGGTTGGCCTTGAAGTTCTCGGCACAACTCGATACCCGTCATGCCTGGCATATGGTAGTCCACAACAACAACACTTACATCATTAAATCGTTCTGGATTATTTCTTAAAGATGATAATGCGAGAAGATCTGCATCCACAGGAATGTGATGGCTCGTTCCATACTCATCATGATCGACATAGCTTTTGAATAAAGGAAGACTTGCTAATGCTGGGGTCTGATATTGTAGCCGCAACAAGCACTCCTTTGGCGTTAAATAAGTTTGGCATGGTCGCTCAGACTTCACGGCCTGAGAAATTGTTTTCAAAAATAAAATGTCATCATCCACCCAATTAACGGTGGTTGGATAATAGACCAGAGGTAATGCTTTCACTATGATAATCTCCTTTCTAATTATTATGCTTTCTGAGATCCTCTCGAGAATTAACAGAAAGAGATATTTAAAACTGATGAACCCGGCATCCAACGATAAAGTGTTTGGATAGATATATTAAGATTCCGCATTACATCTTTTGGCAATCCTCCTAATGCCAATAATTAGTTTGCTTTATTTATCCTATTTTATTCCAATATTGGATATAAGTATCAGTTATTTTACATTTAATCATCTAAAATATCCTTATTTGATGTTTTTTTGTTTGTGGTATATGCCTATAAATTTCTCTATCATGATTTAAAAAAGCTGAAGTTATTTTTTCTTGTATTTTTATTGGAGCAGGCGTTTCCCATCGTTTTTCACGGATTAGTTTAAGTGCAATGCTAATTGCATGTGCAATAGTGAGGAATATACCATTTTGTGCTGTTCGGAGTGCTCCGAAACGAATAGCATAAATAATTTCATTACAAACTTTATCAGAATCATTATGGTATGTTGATTTTTCTATAAATTTTCTAATCCTGGCAATATCTGGTATTGATAATTTTCTTTCACCTATCATTTCATTGAAATTAATTGTAGGATCGATATTCTGTACAAATTTTGTCGTGCTTTGTATGGATTTAAACTCTCTTGCTTGCTTCTTTTTATTTATTAAAATATTAATTTTACTTTGATTTGCTTGTAATTTTTGTATTTCACTAAGTATAGCTATTTTTTTCTCACCTATGGAATTTCCCATTTGCACATAAAGCTGATTAACATTTTTTTCTATTTCATTGATTTCCTGCTGTTCATTTTCTTCACTATTGTCTTGGATATTTTCCGATGTTCCATGTAGAACAAAAGCATCATCATTTTGTAGCGTTGAAAACATGCTATTTGTTTTTTGATGGCTAACGCTTTGTGCTTTTTCCATATCGTGAAAAGTCATAACAACATTGTTGTTGTTTATTAGTAC
>DHJK01000045.1:0-367 GCA_002404295.1 Legionellales bacterium UBA4722 | reverse complement strand
ATTGTTGTTGTTTATTAGTAATATATCTTTTTTAATATTATTATTTAGTGTGACATTTGTGTCATGGCTAGGAGTGACATTTTTGTCTTCTAACTCATTAAGAATTGCTTTATCGCTATCTTTTTCAGAGGTGAGGGTAGGTGAGATATAACTTAAGTATATGTTCGGTATTGTTGATTCAAGCTTTGATTGTTTACTTATTGGCTTATTCAAAATAGATTCTTCTTGGGTGTTTTTTTTCCTATCTTTAGTGTTTTTTAGACTATCAATTATTCTTTGTGGAATTTGCAAATAAAAGGTATTGGCTCGTTGCCCACGATAATTAAAAGTTATTTAGCACATATAGGTCTGTCTCTTATACACATCT
>DHJK01000176.1:15514-24952 GCA_002404295.1 Legionellales bacterium UBA4722 | reverse complement strand
ACAAGAGATCAATCAACAGCAAATCTCTATCACAAGATCAGAAACAGTCTGCTACCCTATCGATCTACGCCTCATCCGTTGTCTATGCCTCTCCTAAAAAGGTGCAGAAGGTAAGCTATTCCTTCCTCTCGCTCATCTGTTGCTCATTTTCAAACCGCTTCGCTCTTAATCCAGCTATCATCCGGACATTTATAAGGACATTTTTAGGGGTTAAAATACCTGTAAATTGTTTTTTGTGTGTTATAATCATGTAGTTAGAATTCACCCACTGCGTTATTCACGAATCCAGCTCTTTTGGCCGAGTTATGTTACCATTGCCTGTTTTAAATTTTCGAGGGTCTATATTGTCAGATATTAGTATTGCAGTTTTCCCAGCGCTCCCTGGCTTGACGCCCGCAGCTATGGCGCTTGCAGAGCGACTTCATTTGCCTTTGGCTTCGAGTTGGCAAGAAATCTGCGATTATTTGTTGGTTTTGACCCCTGATTACATAGGTCTGCAAAAAGCAGAAGCCACATCTTCACCTTTGTACGTCGATTTCCTGCGCGGAAAAATGAACTATCGCGCCCAGCACACATCCATCAAAAATGAATCATTGGCTCGAGCGATGGGCTTAAAAGGTAAAACCAATCCTAGAATTGTAGATGCCACAGGAGGATTAGCAGGAGATTCTTTTACGCTGGCATCTTTAGGCTTTGAGGTAACTTTGCTTGAGCGCTCACCCGTTATTTATACTTTAGTTGCAGATGGCATTCAGCGAGCGCAAAAAGATCCTCGTATTGCTTCCAGTGTAAATCGTATGCGGTTAGTCCATGCAGATGCGATTACATGGCTTTCGGATCTGAAGCCGCAAGATCAACCGGATATTATTTATTTAGACCCTATGTTCCCTGAGCGAAAAAAATCCGCACTCCCTAAGCAGGAAATGCTTATATTACATGATGTTGTAGGCGAAGATAATGATGCTGAGGCGCTCTTAAAAGCCGCATTAGCTTGTGCCGTTAAGCGCGTTGTGGTAAAAAGACCTCGCTTGGCAGAGATACTTGCTTTGAGCCCTGCCCCTTCTTTTTCTTTATTGGGCAGTAGTAGTCGTTTTGATGTTTATTTGCGGTAACTGTTCAGCGGATTGTTGCTGTAATCGTGCCCTCTCGTCATTGCGAGCGTGAGCGAAGCAACCTAGTCTTTCCAGAGCTGATTAGTAAGCATTTAAGCTCAAAAGCGGCGCAGAAAGACTAGGTTGCTTCGCTCACGCTCGCAATGACGAGAGTTGAGAGCACGATTGGAGCAGTGAAAATCGCTGACTACTATATGAGAATAATATGGATGCCCTGCATTATTTAATGAATTTTGTCCTTCATCTTGATGATCACCTCATTGCGTTTGTGACGTCTTATGGCGCTTGGACCTATGCTTTGCTTTTCCTCATTATTTTTTGTGAAACCGGTATTATTTTTTCAGCTGTCTTGCCTGGAGATTCTCTGCTGTTTGCAGCAGGTGCGCTGACTGCGAATGTGAGCGATATTCTTAATGTTCATGTTTTATTTGTATTGTTAGTGACCGCATCCATATTAGGGAATGGTCTAAACTATTTTATTGGTAAATGGCTTGCTCCAAGGGTTTTTTGTTCTAAGGATTCTTTGCTATTTAACAGAAGACATGTCGATAATGCGCATGGATTTTTTGAACGATATGGCGGAAAAACAATCATCATCGCGCGTTTTATACCCATGGTTCGTACATTTGCTCCCTTTGTGGCTGGGATTGGCTACATGACCTATAAACGGTTTATGATCTATAGCTTAGTGGGTGCTTTGTTATGGGTAGGGTTTTTGGTGTACGGCAGCTACTTTTTTGGCAATATTCCTATTGTCAGGCAGCATTTTTCGCTGGTTGTGCTGGCTATTATTGGGTTCTCTATCTTGCCAGCCTTTATAGAAATTCTACGCAGAAAGCTGTTTAAAACGGCGATTTAATCTGAGATTATCTTCGAGATCTTGCTGCAAACGGCTGGTAAAATGCCGCTAACTTCTTATATCTAGACAAACCACGCAACTTCATGCAGAATGTTCTCCTTTGGTATTACATGGAACCTCAAGAGAGTACTTATGGCAACTATTTTGATTATGCATGGACCTAATTTGAATTTGCTGGGCACGCGTGAACCTTATCTCTATGGCCATGATACGCTGGCTATCCTGAATGAGAAGATCATTGCGCTCGCGAAATCACTAGGACATGAAGGGATCTCATTTCAGAGTAACTCAGAAGCTGCGTTAATTGATCGTATCCATCAAAGTCAGGATGATGCGGATTTTATTATCTTTAATCCTGCAGCATTCACACATACTAGTATTGCCTTACGGGACGCTTTGATTGCCGTGAATAAGCCTTTCTTAGAAGTCCATTTATCCAACATTCATCGTCGTGAAGTATTTCGCCAGTCTTCGTATTTTTCTGATATTGCACTTGGGACTCTGACGGGTCTGGGTGTTAAAGGTTATTTGCTGGCTGTGCGTTATGCACATTATTATTTAACAAAACAAGAAGGAGCATCGTACCATTATGGACCTGCGCAAAATCCGCAAGCTCATTGAGCTAATTCAAGAAACAGGTATTGCAGAAATCGAAATTCATGAAGGTGAAGAATCTGTACGTATCAGTAGAGAAAGTACTAAAGTAGTTTCGACTATGGTAGCAGCGCCTCAGCCTGTTCAGCATGCAATTGCAGCAACGCCCGCGCCTGCTGCCAAAGTTGAGCAAGCAGAAGTTGTATCTAATAAGCATACTGTGAAAGCACCGATGGTCGGTACTGTTTATCTATCACCTTCACCAGGCGCCAAAGCATTTGTACACGTGGGTCAAACTGTGAAAGCAGGTGACACGCTGTGTTTGATTGAAGCCATGAAAATGTTTAATCAAATTGAAGCAGATAAAGCTGGAATAATTACCTCCATTCTTGTAGGCACCGGGGTTCCTGTCGAATTTAATCAACCACTTGTTGAGATTGAATAAGCAGGGAGCGCTTTATGTCAAAAAATAGTGTTACATCGATTCGTGGAGAAATGCCGCCACTGGATAAAGTTGTTATTGCAAATCGCGGGGAAATTGCTTTACGTATTCTGCGTGCTTGTAAAGAATTAGGTATCAAAACAGTGGCGATCCACTCAGAAGCGGATCGTGATTTAATGCATGTGCGCTTAGCGGATGAATCTGTGTGTATTGGTCCTGCGGCTGCATCGGAAAGTTATCTTAATGTTTCTGCGATTATTAGCGCAGCAGAAATTACAGATGCACAGGCTATTCATCCGGGCTATGGCTTTCTTTCAGAAAATGCCGGTTTTGCTGAGCAAGTTGAAAAAAGTGGATTTATTTTTATTGGCCCGCATCCTGAAAGTATCCGTCAGATGGGCGATAAAGTATCTGCCATCATGGCGATGAAGAAATTGGGTATTCCTTGTGTGCCAGGTTCCAGTGATCCGATTAATGATGACGATGAAGCCACTGTGCGTATGGCGCACGAAATTGGTTATCCTATTATTATTAAAGCAGCAGGTGGTGGGGGTGGGCGCGGCATGCGTGTCGTTCATACCGAGGCACATTTGCTGAACGCAATTGCAATGACACGTGCAGAAGCAAAAGCAGCTTTTAATAATGACAAAGTGTATATGGAAAAATATTTGCAGACACCGCGTCATATTGAAATTCAAGTATTGGGCGATGGCCAAGGCAATGCAATTCATTTAGGTGAGCGTGATTGTTCTATTCAGCGACGTCATCAAAAAATTATTGAGGAGGCGCCTGCGCCTGGTATCACGTCAGAACAGCGTGAAGCGATCGGTGAACGTTGTGCGCAAGCGTGTCGTGATATGCGTTATCGTGGTGCGGGCACATTTGAATTTCTATATGAAGATAAAGAATTCTTTTTTATTGAAATGAATACACGTGTACAGGTAGAGCATCCGATTACGGAACTTATTACCGGTGTTGATATTGTTAAAGAGCAGTTACGAATAGCTGCGGGTCTGCCATTATCGTTTACACAATCCGATATTAAAATTAAAGGGCATGCGATTGAATGTCGTATTAATGCAGAAGATCCTCGAACTTTTGTCCCTTGTCCAGGCACGATCACGCATTTTCATGCGCCAGGTGGTCCTGGGATTCGTATCGATTCGCATATTTATAGTAGTTATAAGGTGCCCCCTTATTATGATTCGTTGATTGCAAAAGTGATTGCTTATGGTGAAAATCGTGAAATTGCTTTGGCGCGTATGCGAAATGCGTTAGACGAAATGGTGATTGAAGGCATCAAAACAAACTTGCCTTTGCATCAAGATATCTTGCGTGGAAATTCCTTTCAAAAAGGGGTTTTGAATATTCATTATTTAGAACAATGGTTGAGTATCTAATGCCTTGGCTTGAGATTCATATCACCGCCTTTTCTGACCAAGTAGCTACGCTGAGTGATCAGCTGATGTTGCTTGGTGCGGAGGCGGTGACGCTAAAAGATGCGGGTGATCAACCTATTTATGAACCTTCAGATACAAACCCACGTATTTGGCAGGAAACAATTTTGGTTGGCTTGTTTGATCATCAACAAGAAATGCCTCCTATTTTATCTTACTTGGAGAGTCAGCAAACAGAAGGTTTGCTCACCCATTTCGAGTTAAAAAAAGTGGAAGATGAAGACTGGGTGCGCCGCTCTCTGGATAGTTTTAGCCCTATCTGTTTTGGGAAGCGTTTATGGATTTGTCCAAGCTGGTTGACGCCACCTGATTCTGAAGCTGTGAATATCCGATTAGATCCAGGCTTGGCTTTTGGTACCGGTACTCATCCGACCACCGCGTTGTGTCTTGAGTGGTTAGATGAGCATATTCAAGAGATGCAATATGTGATTGATTACGGCTGTGGCTCAGGAATATTAGCATTAGCTGCTATAAAACTAGGAGCAAAACGCGTATTGGCTGTGGATAATGATCCGCAAGCGCTTGAGGCAACTCAATCTAACGCAGAGCAAAATGCAGTTTCATATCCTGAGCTCAGTGTTGCTTTTCCTGATGCTGTGCCTGATGAAAAAGCAGATTTAGTTATTGCCAATATTCTTGCCCAGCCGCTGATTGAGATGGCGCATAGCCTTGCAAGATTGCTCAAACCACAAGGCAAAATTGTGTTATCGGGCATCTTAATCGAGCAAGTAAGTGCTGTCATGGGAGTATATGCAGATTTTTTCATCATGCAACCCCCTGTTTATAAAGGAGAATGGGCCAGATTAGAAGGTGATCTAAAAATAAGTTAACAACAATATTGCTCATACAACGATCAATAGTGTATAATTATTTGCTTGGAAGGTTTTGGGAGCTTTTTGCTTATTTTGGATTATTTTTAAATGAGAGAAGACAATGACTACTAACACAACTATGACAGAAACAGAAACAGGACAAAAAGCGCAATCTGCGTTTATTGTCGCACACAAGAATCAACCGTTGCATGATAGCGTTCGTCAAGCGTTAGAAAGCTATTTCACGCAATTAAAAGGTCAGCCACCCACTAATTTGTACGAATTAGTATTGGCAGAAGTCGAAGTTCCATTATTGGAAGCTGTGATGGAATATACCAAAGGCAATCAATCCCGCGCTGCAATTTTGTTGGGTTTGAGCCGTGGTACATTACGTAAGAAGCTCAAAATTTATGGAATGTTAGATTAAAGGCATTCATATCGTATAAAATCCCTTCTTCTGTGTCTTTTTAAGGCGTCGGAAGAAGGGATTTTTTTTGTCTGTACGTGTCTACTTATGTATAATCCCTCATAAGGTATAGGGAAACTCAGTATGATCACTATGAACACTGACAGTGCAACACTCGATGACATACCTATGACAGGTTCAAGTCTAAAGCCATCTCTAGTTGAAAATGTTCCGATACAGAATGCGCTTACAAAGTTGGCTGATAATCAGCTGTTGTTGCATGGCAAGTTTACGACACATAATCCAAAAGCCGGTTTGAATCCTTTAGTGGATGTGGCAGGTTATTTGTTTTCTACCTTGGGTAAATTAAAAAATCTGAAGTCATACGATAATTTAACTGTATTACAAAAAGAGTTAACAACAGAAATTAATAGCTTTCAAGAAACAGCTCAAACCAAAGGCTACCGTTCTGAGTATACGTTAGTAAGCCGTTATGCCCTGTGCGCCACCTTTGATGACATTATTTCAAGCACTTCTTGGGGTGGTGAAGGGCAGTGGGACGACTATAGCCTGCTTGCAGTTTTTAATTCAGAAGGTGCGCAACCAGAGCGATTTTTTCTGATTTTAGAGCGTATTATTAAAGAGCCTGCGCTCTATATAGACGTTATGGAATTTATGTATATATGTTTAAGCTTGGGCTATAAAGGGAGTTATAGGGTCGCAAATGGTGATAATCAGTTAGAGAAGATTACACATAGCCTCTATAAACGGATTTGTGCCTATCATGGCGATTTTACTAGAACACTTTCTCCTTTTCCTATTAGAGCATTCTATCCTGCAAAAAAGCCCGCACATAATAAAACGCCTTATTGGTTACTCTTGTTGGTCACCACCGTGATCATTTTATTATTATTTGTAGGCCTGGGTTCTATGCTGGATACGATTACAAGCCAGGCTTATCATGCGCTAGGAAATTGATAATTTATGAAGCCAATAAAATTTAATATTTATAAGCAACTGATACCCCTTAGTTTATTTTTCATTGGCTCTCTTTTTATTTGGTTTGATGGGCCATTGTTTACTATTCATGGTTATTCGCCTTTGCTGGATGTTGAAAAACGCGTTGATCTTATTGGGTTGTTTTTTTTATGTTGGCTGTTGAAAGTTCTTTTCTTTGATACGCACTCTGAAAAAAAATCCAAGCAAGAGCCGGTGAGTGAAGAAATAGGGAAAAAATTAGAATATTTGAAAGGGCGCTTTCAAGGGGCTATTAAATTTTTAAAAAGCACCGTCATTCATAAGCACGGGAAAAATGTTAACTTGGTTCGTTTGCCATGGTTTTTGGTGCTTGGTCCTTCAGGTTCTGGAAAAACAACCTTATTGGCTAATTCAGATGTTAAATATATTTTAGCTAAACAATTTAAGGCAGAAAACATAAAATCAATTCCGCCTTCTGATGCCTGTAATTGGTGGGTGACTCGGGATTTAGTTTTAATTGATGTACCAGGGCCTTATTTGTTTTCTAAAACAAAAAATATCCCACAGACGTTGGCTGCATTTCCGTATCTTTGGCAACATTTATTAAATTTATTAAAACGTATTCGCAATGAAAATAAACTGCAGGGCGTCATTGTCACGCTGCATTTGCCGGAGTTGATGCAGCAAGCAAATAATCAGAAGAAAAACGAAATTATTTCAGACTTAAAAAGACGTATTACTGATGTGTTGGATACGTTCGGCGCATCGATGCCTATTCATTTGGTCATTACCAAATGTGATTTGCTGCCGGGGTTCGCTGAATTTTTTGGTGAAAGCAGTAGTGATGAAGCGGCACAAGCATGGGGAATTACATTACCTTCCAATGAGGATGAAAATATTCTGACTGTTTTCGTGCAACGATTTAATGCGCTGATTAAACGGTTAAATAAACAATTGATTTGGCATTTACACCAAGAACGAAATGTAGAAGCACGCTCAGCCATTAAAGATTTTCCTTTACAAGTTGAACGGTTGAAGGAATCCATCGTGCAAATGTTAAAAGCAATTGGTATTCCGCATTTGCGTCTGTTCAGTGTGTATCTCACAAGCGGTACGCAATATAATGTTGAAGAACCCACGACAGCGTTGTCTTCTGCAGAAACTTATTTTATCAGTCAGCCTGCGGGTATTATGTCTATTCCTGAGATGCCTGCGCGCGCTTATTTTATTCGACAATTTATTTTGCATAATTTATTAACGATGCCTGCAAAGCCGGATGCAGTCATAAAAAATGTTAGATGGAAAAAGCATCTTGCCTATGGCACAGCTGTGAGTGCTGTGTTAATAGCCTCTATATTGTTAGGGCGTGATTTTCAGCGTAGTGTGCATCAAGCGTATGCGGTTAAAAATGATCTTGCCCAATATCAATTAAATATCCAGCAATCTCAAAATCAAAGTGATCGCTTGGTTCAAGCGTTGCCATTATTAAATTCTTTGCAACGCGCAGCGAATGCTGAGACTGATAAGTTGTCATTAGCTTTTTATGCCACTAAATCCAAAAAAACAGCGAGTGTTGCTTATCATCAAGCATTAAAAACTATTGTTTTACCAGAAATAAAAACTTATTTTGAAACTTATTTACAGACAGCTAAGGATAAAAATCCTGAGCAAGTTTATAAGATGTTAAAAGCGTATCTAATGTTGGGCGATGCGGCGCATTTCCAGGCGAGCAATATGGTTGAGATAGTGCAACAACTGATGCCGGATGTCACTGACAAAGAAGCTGTGAGCGCGTTGACTGATCATATTCAAGCAGCGTTGCAAGTAGAGCCGCTTATTAATCAAAATAGTGATCTCATTGCAAAGACTCGTAAACAATTATCAGGGTTGTCTAGTTCGGCCTTAGGCTTTGTTATTTTAAAAAACATGGGCAACAATAATATTGATGATGCGATTGATTTAGGTACGGTTTTTGGCAATCCGCCGGTTTTAGTAAGTAAGGGCGTTGCAACGTTTATTCCTGCTATGTTCACAGCAAAAGAATTTAATTTAATTATGTCAGATGAAATTAATGTAGCAGCCTCTGAAAGCTTGCAGGGCAATTGGGTTTTGGGAACCAATGCAGCAGCAGATCAAGTGGCAGTAGACGCATTGGCATCGCAATTGCGTACGCAATATCTTGCTAATTATGTTGATATTTGGGAAAGTTTGTTGGCAAATATTCAATTGAGCGCACCTAAAAATCTGATGGAGCTCGATAACATGATTGCAATATTGACTGGTAATAATTCACCTTTGCTGCAATTGTTGGATACTATAAAAGTAAATACTTCGCTCGCACCTGTTACTGCGGCGAGCCCTAAATTACAAAGCTTAAGTTTGTTATTAGCAGGTGGTGGCAATGCTCAGCCTAATGCGTTATATGGGATTTTTGTGAGTTTGCAGGAGTTGCATACTTATCTGCAAGCTATGCTGAGTACGTCGGATATTACAGTCTCGATATCTCAAGCAACGCTACAACATATGAAAAATCCGGGTGATGATCCCATTGCTCATATTCATACGATCGCAGAGCAAAGCCCTGAGCCGATGAAGACTTGGCTAAATACGATTGCTACTAAGAGCTGGGATTTTATGCTGCAAGAAACTAGTTAGTGCCATTAGTTTACAAATCAATATATAATGCTCCTCAACTGGCTTGCTCGTGCCCGTGTCTCCGTCCTCGTCATTGCGACCCAGAGCGTAGCGTGGGGGAAGCAACCTAGTCTTTTCAAAGCT
>DHJK01000176.1:9167-15508 GCA_002404295.1 Legionellales bacterium UBA4722 | reverse complement strand
CAGCGTTGAAAGACTAGGTTGCTTCCCCCACGCTACGCTCTGGGTCGCAATGACGAGGATGGAGGCACGCACGTTTGTGAGAGAGCTGATTGTTTATAACTTATTTTTCAGGGGGATAGATGTGGTCAATAAAAAGAAACTAGCTGGCTTAAGTACTTTCGCTTTGGTGATGTTAATTACTGGCGCGATTGACAGTATTCGAAATTTGCCTGCAACGGCTTTTTTCGGTAGCTCGCTGATTTTCTTTTTTTTATTCTCCGCAGTGGTTTTTTTAATTCCGGTCGCGCTGGTCTCTGCGGAGCTATCTTCCAGGTTTACTGAACAAGGCGGGATATTTCACTGGATCCGTGCGGGGATAGGAGAAAAAACAGCTTTTCTCGCGATCTGGCTGCAATGGATTAATACGATGGTGTGGTTCCCTACGATTCTTTCTTTTTTAGTTGGAACGGCGACTTATTTTATTGATCCTACATTAGTGCAAAATAAGCTTTATCTGATTAGCATTATTCTCGCTACATTCTGGTTGTTAACATGGATGAATTTAAAAGGATTACATTTTTCAGCAAAATTCTCCAGTTTTTGTGCTGTTGCGGGTATGCTAATTCCGATGGCGCTTATTGTCATATTGGCTGTGATTTGGTTTGCTCTAGGCAAACCATTACAGGTTCATTTTACTGTTACGGAAATGCTGCCTTCATTGAAACACGCTGATAATTGGGTTTCATTGACGGCTATCATGACAGCATTTTTGGGAATGGAGCTTGCAACCGTTCATATTAAAGGCGTGGCAAACCCACAAAAAACCTTTCCCAAGGCATTGTTTTTTTCAGTCATCATTATCTTAACGACGATGATTTTTGCTTCCCTTGCCATCGCCATTGTCTTGCCCAAAGATCAAATCAATCTCGTGAATGGGGTGATGCAGGCATTTACACATTTTTTTGAGATATACCATCTTGGTTGGTTAGTGCCAGTTATTACGGTCATGCTGCTCTTGGGAACCTTGGGTAGTACGGTGAGTTGGGTCATTTCACCTGCCAAGGGGTTATTGCATGCGGCGCAGCTAGGTTATTTACCCCGCTTTTTTACTAAAGAAAATGAACGAGGCGTTGCATCCCGTATACTCATCGCTCAGGCGGTTCTAGTCAGTTTTGTTTGCTTGGCCTTCTTGTTGATGCCAAGCGTTAACGGCTCCTACTGGCTCCTTACGGCTCTCAGTACGCAGCTTTACGTCTTGATGTATGTCTTAATGTTTTTTGCGGCTATCTGCTTGAAGTATAAACTTGCCAAGCAAGCACAGGTTTTTACTATTCCTGGGGGTAAGGCTGGCATGTGGCTTGCTTGTCTGCTGGGTCTGGGTGGCTGTGGTATCACCCTTTTTGTTGGATTTATCCCGCCATCAGGGATAGATGTAGGCGGGATTATGCATTATGAAATCGTATTTTCTAGTGCTTTAGTGGCTATGGTGGCGCCTGTCGGATTATTTTATCTGTATCGTGCGAAGTTCTCGTTGTCTCGCGCATTGCATTTACCGCTGGAGCCCGCGCCAGACATGGATACTGCCTCTGTAAATTTATTGTAATTATTCAGCGAGTTCCGCTGACCCAATCGTGAACGTGCCCGCGTGCGTGCCCGTCTTTTNNGCACGGGCACGTTCACGATTGGGTCAGTGGAGCTCGCTGTATAGTTACAATTTATCTAGCTAATCTTGTCATTTTCGATTAGATTATCCCCCCCTAATTCTTGTATTGGTATTCATAGGAGCAAGCAATGAAAAAAACCAAAGGTCAATTACTATCGACGGAAGTACGTCATATTGATATGAAACAGTTCGACTTTTCCTCTTTAATTGAGGCGATGGAAGGGACAGCCTTTCAAGCCAAGAATTTAGGGCGTGCTGCTAAGATTTACGATCAAATGTTACGAGACGAGCAGTGCGGCATTATTCTTTGTCTTGCGGGCTCACTCGTTAGCGCAGGGTTAAAGAAGGTCATTTTGGATTTGCTTGAAAACAATATGATAGACGCTATTGTTTCTACGGGTGCCAATATCGTGGATCAAGATTTCTTTGAAGGTCTGGGATTTAAGCATTATCAAGGTTCCCCACTATTGGATGATCTTGAGCTGCAAGCCCTCGCGATTGACCGTATTTACGATACCTTGATTGATGAAGATCAATTGCGTATTTGTGATAACACGATTTGTGATATTGCCAATAGTTTGCCTCCTAAAGCGTATTCTTCTCGTGAGTTTATTCATGAAATGGGTCGTTACTTGGAGCAGCATGGTAAGAATAAAGAGTCTATCGTATTACGCGCATATCAAAAAAATGTTCCTATTTTCGTGCCTGCATTTAGTGATTGTAGCGCAGGGTTTGGCTTGGTTATGCATCAAGTAGCGCATCCAGATAAACATATCTGTATCGATTCAGTTAAAGATTTCCGTGAATTAACTCAGCTTAAGATTAAAGCGCAAGAAACCGGGTTGTTGATGGTGGGTGGCGGCGTGCCTAAGAATTTTGCGCAGGATGTGGTTGTTTCTGCTGAATTGTTAGGGGCTGAAGTGCCTTTGCATAAATATGCGATTCAAATTACGGTTGCGGATGAGCGTGATGGCGCTTTATCAGGTTCCACTTTACGTGAAGCTTGCTCTTGGGGCAAAGTGTCTGTTGTGCACGAGCAGATGGTGTATAGTGAAGCGACGATTGCTTTGCCGTTGATTGCGGGTTATGCGTATAGTAAGGGTGGATGGCGTAATCGTAAGGAACGGGCTTATACGTTGTTGTTTGATGATAAAAGTGCGGTAGTTGCTTAGTTTTTTAATTTATAACGCTTAGAACACCTCTCCCTTTGTGGGAGAGGTCGACGCGAAGCGGCGGGTGAGGGGTGCTTTTAGCGGCATTGCGTATAAATCAAATTGCTATTTCAATTAGATAGCAGAGCGTTTCATAAGCTTTTTGATTAATAAATAGGCCGCTAAAAGCACCCCTCACCCGTCGCAACAAGCCGACCTCTCCCACAAAGGGAGAGGTGTCCTAAGCAGCATGTTTTAATTAGGATACAGGAGATAAAAATGGCTGAATGGTCTGCGCAACACGCTCGGGATGCTTATCTAGTTGCACAATGGGGCGATGGTTTTTTTGATATTTCTGATAACGGCCATTTGCAAGCAAATCCTAAAGGCGCAGGCAATAACCATCATATTGATTTGGTGGAGCTCTCTGAGAAAATTAAAGAAGCGGGACTTTCTTTTCCAGTATTAGTACGCTTCACCGATATTCTACGTAAACGTATTCAGACCTTAAGCGGCGCATTCCTCAATGCCATTAAAGAAAATGAATACAAGGGTGCTTTTACCTGTGTTTACCCCATTAAAGTGAATCAGCAACGCCATGTTGTAGAAGCTATTTTAGATAACACTCAGACACGAGTCGGCCTGGAAACAGGTAGTAAACCAGAATTATTAGCAACACTTGCACTCTCAGCAAATCCAGAATCCGTTATTATTTGTAACGGCTATAAAGACCGTGAATATATTCGGCTCGCATTGATAGGCCAGCGTTTAGGTCATCGTGTTTGCATCATCCTAGAAAAATTATCAGAGCTTTATCTTGTTTTAGATGAAGCTGAAAAAATGAAAATCGAACCTATTATCGGCATACGCGTGCGTTTAGCTTCTATTGGTGCAGGCAAATGGCAAAACACCAGCGGTGAAAAAGCCAAGTTTGGTTTTTCTGCGACGCAAGTATTGCGTGTGATTGAAATATTGCGTGAAAAGAAACAGCTGCATTTGTTAAAAGCGTTGCATTTTAATCTGGGTTCGCAAATTGCTAATATCGCTGACATTCATCGCGGCATGCGTGAATGTGCACGCTATTTTGCTGCGTTGAATGCACTAGGTGCGCCAGTCAGTATTGTAGACGTGGGCGGTGGTTTAGGCGTTGATTATGAAGGTACTCGTTCACGTAGTCATTGCTCTATGAATTATAGCGTACAAGAATACGCGAATAATGTGGTTTATGTGTTAGCTGAAATATGCCAACAACATAATCTGCCGCATCCAGAAATCATTACAGAATCAGGACGCGCGATCACGGCACATCATGCAATGTTAATTACGAATGTGATTGCGACAGAAGAAGCGTGTGACCTGACTAACTTGGCTTCACCTGAAACAAGTGAAGTACCCATGATTAAAAATTTGTGGGATGGATACGCTAATTTATCAGAAAGTAATGCCTTAGAAACGTATCATGATGTATGTTTGTGGAATTCTGAAGCGCAAACGATGTTCGCACATGGTTTGCTGGATTTGCAAAAACGGGCTTATGCGGAACAAATCTATTATGCTACTTGTAAGAAAGTGCGAGATCTTCTAAAACCCTCCATACGTGCGCATCGCGAAGTCATTGATGAATTAAACGAAAAATTAGCTGTTAAATTTTTCTGTAATTTTTCTTTATTCCAATCTTTACCTGACTCTTGGGCGATTGATCAAGTATTCCCTATTTTGCCTCTATCGGGTTTGGATCAGTTTCCTACCGAGCGCGGAATCATACACGATATTACCTGTGATTCAGATGGCCGTATTGATCAGTATGTTAATAATTATGGTTTAGATCGTACGCTTTCTTTATTACCTCATGATCCCATGCGTCCTTATTTAATAGGCATTTTTATGGTTGGCGCTTATCAAGAAATTTTAGGAGATTTGCATAATTTATTTGGTGATACTCATTCGGTGCATGTGGATTTAGCAGAAGACGGTAGTTACTCATTAACGCAGTCAATTGAAGGTGATACGGTTGAATCTGCATTAGGTTATGTTAACTTCAATCGTAACCAATTGATCCGTTCTTTCCGCGAGCAATTAGAAAAATCAGATTTACCTCAAACACAGCGGGCAGATTATTTAAATGATTTAACCAAAGGGTTGCAAGGTTATACTTATTTTGAGGAATAAACATGAAAACATTTGACCCTAACGCCGCTGCACAGAAAGATTCTGGAATTTTTGGCCTTCCTTTTAGCGCAGAAGAAGCTGCGCTTGTGTTAGTGCCCGTACCTTGGGAAGTGACTACTTCGTATGGCAGAGGCACTGCGCAAGGCCCACAAGCTATTTTGCAAGCTAGCAAACAGATTGATTTGTTTGATATCGATTTGGGTAATTTTTTTGAAAGTGGCATTGCGATGTTGGATGAGTCTAAAGACGTTCAACGATGGAATGCAGAGGCGAGCGTGTTAGCTGAAGAAATTATTGCAGCGGGTGGTGTTGATGCGAGTGCTAAATTAAAAAAAGCAGCAGATGCAGTGAACGAATACAGCGATAAATTAAATAAATACGTGTATACAGAAACAAAAAATTTGCTAGATCAAGGTAAACGAGTGGGCGTGTTAGGCGGCGATCATTCTACGCCTTTTGGTGCTATTCAAGCGTTTCTGGAAAAATATCCAGACATGGGAATTTTGCATTTTGATGCGCATGCCGATTTGCGTGTTGCATTTGAAGGCTTTGAACATTCGCATGCATCTATTATGCATAACCTGATGGAAAAAACCGCTCTAAAAAAATTAGTTCAAGTCGGTATCCGAGATTTTTGTGAAGAAGAATTTGATTACATCAAAAATAGTAACCAAAGAATTGTTACTTTTTTTGATGCGACGTTGTCAGAGCAAAAACTCAATGGTATTCAATGGGCGACTATATGCGATGATATTATTGCATGCCTACCTAAACAAGTTTATATTTCCTTCGATATTGATGGTTTAGATCCTCGTTTTTGTCCTCATACAGGAACGCCTGTTCCGGGCGGGATTGATTTGCGTGAGGCGCTCTATTTAATTAAAAAAGTCGCTCAGTCTGGCCGCGAAATTATCGGCTTTGACCTTAACGAAGTTTCCCCAGGGAATGTTGCATTGACTGATACAATCGATCCTGCTGCAGAATGGGATGCTAACGTAGGCGCGCGTCTCCTTTACAAATTGTGTGGTTGGACTCTTAATCGCGGCTATGCTTAGAGAGTTTCCTCTCCCAGAAAATTGGAAAATAGCCCCGATTTCTGCTTAAGATATACTTCTCCCGCCCTAGGTTTTCAACAAAAAAACTAATCGTAATTGCGGGAGACGTCGACACGCGTAGCCTGGCGGGTGGTGAGGGAGAATCACTATTTTATTTAGTAACCGCGCTAATACTGTCATTCCGCTGTCACTCCGTTGTCACCCCGCTGTCACTCCGCTGTCACTTCGCTGTCATTCCGCTATCACTTCGCTGTCATTCCGCTATCACTCCGCTGTCACTTCGCTGTCACTCCGCTGTCACTCCGCTGTCACTTCGCTGTCACT
>DHJK01000176.1:0-9119 GCA_002404295.1 Legionellales bacterium UBA4722 | reverse complement strand
CGCTGTCACTTCGCTGTCACTCCGCTGTCACTCCGCTGTCACCCCGCAAAATTTTCGTCAACTATACTTAATAAAAACACAAATCTCGCACGAAAATTTGTGCGGGGTCCGGTTGCAGCCTCTTTTAGAGAACTATGGAGGCCGTAACCAGACCCCGCACAAATTTTCGTGGTAGAGCTGTTTTTTTCTATAATGCTGTTGACGAAAATTTTGCGGGGTGACAGCGGGGTGACAGCGGAGTGATAGCGGAATGACAGCGGTGTGACAGCGGGGTGACAGCAGTGTGACAGCGGAGTGATAGCAGAGTGACAGCGTGGTAGCAGTTTTGCCGCAGCTTTGTTGTAATAAAATGTGTCGATCTCTTAGCCCTCCGGGGGAGGGGTGTGCTCACTGCCATTAAGTTAAGAGTTTGTCATCCTGAACGAAGTGAAGGATCAGGTTAATTTTCAGCAGATTCTTCGCTACGCTCAGAATGACAAAGTTCTAAGCTTCCTTAACTTAATGGCAGTGAGGGGTGTGCTGAGCAGTTTCTTTTTATTATTACACAAAGCTTTTTATGTTAATGCCTCGGAGACTTTTGTACCAAGCTCTTAGAAGTAATATCCTGTTCAAGCTGATCAATAGCATGTATAAATTTTAGCATTTCATTGCTAGGGTCAATTTTCTTATTAAAAATACCCCACCTACCTGTAAGTCCTTTTGATATTAAAGCAGGAACAATAGCAAATTTACCTAATGTGTTTGCCATTGATTTCCAACCGCTTGGATTCATATTATCGAGTTTCGCAGTGATATCTTTAATTTTTTGAAAATGTTGTTTGTATTCGTCAATAGATAGATCTGTAGTTGCGATGATAGATAGTCGATAACTTACTTCTATGGATAATCGACGAGTAACATTTTTTTCTTCTGGTGTGATATCAGGATTTGCTAAAGCCTCTTGGGCTAAGTCAGTCATTGCTATTATCAACTTCTCTACTATTTTTTCTCTGGGAGTTTTTTTAGACTCTTGCTCTGCTTTGATTGCTGCATTTAGTTCAGCTTCTGCTGCTTGTACTTCAGCTATGTTAGCTGCTTTCTCTGCCTCTTTAACTTCTGCGATTATTCTTTCTTCTTCTGTTACAGAAGAAGCGCTTACACTTGCTAAGCTTACTGCTGGAATTTCTGCAGCTATTTCCCACATGTTATTTTCTTCTGCTGCTACATGAGTTTTAACAGGTTCACTTACTTTATTCATATTTTCTTTTTCTTCAGTCGCATTGATCTCGTCAATTATTTTTTGCATCTCTTTTTCTTCATTTTCAGTTCGTTCTTTATCATTTTTAATCTTATCTTTTTTGTCTGCTTCATTGATCTCAGCAATAATTTTCTCCATGTCTTGTTCTTCTGGTGTCATTGCTGCATTTCCTATAACTTCCCATTCTTCTTCTATTTCTTTTTTTGCTACTTTTGGTTTTTCTGAAGGTTTAGGAAGATAAGCAGCATTCCAAATTTTCCCTAATAATTTTGAAAAATTAGGAGTATAGCTGTATGATGATTGATTAATGCTCTCAGATTTTTTCCGATAAGCCCTATGTTCTTTGTATTGCTGTGTTTGATTTTGTGTATGCAATATACCTAATTCATCCACTTTTAATGATGATGTTATTTCTTCAGGCAACCCTTTTTTTCTCGCTACTTTCTGAGTCATAGCTAACTGTAAGTTTAGGATATTTTTGCTGGCTGCGGCTTTACTTAAATCATTGTCTCTTGTTGTTTTGAATTCAGGAAGAGCAGAGCATGCTGCCACAACTTCTCTAACAGAATAAAAAGGACAATTTGCATTATCACCCTGTTCACCGGTGTATAAAATGGTAGGTTCTAAATAAGAGCCGCTTATCCTCTGTATGTTGGATACGATAGCTTCATTATTGATTTTATGCTGCGGAGATACTTTGCCGGCGGGCTTGGAATCTTTCAGTGATACGTTAACTTCACCTGTGGGTTGTATCACTATTTTTATAAATATAAAATGATGAGTTCCATTGTTAGTCACAAGTAGTATTTCATTTGCTTTTTTGCTATTTTTCGCAGATGTTTTAACGAGTTCAATTTCAGTTTTTAACCGAGGGTTATCATTTTCATCAGCAGTATTGATATTCGAGATAACAGTGACGTTACCATGTGTGCCGCGGTAACCTTCTAATGCGAGTTGCAAATCATTGTCAAAATAAGGCTCATTAGCAGCAAGATATCCTTGATTTTCGAGTATATTGATAATAGATGTAGGCTTTGCACGAAACGCCTCTGTCTTAATATCTTGCTCCTGAATTCGTTTGAGTCCAGCAGCGATTTTTATTTTATCGCGTTCACCAAAAATAGACAGGATATCTGGATCAGCTGTTACCTGATGAGTCATTTGATTAATTTGAATAGAGCTTTTTTCTTTAATTAATTGCTTAAATATATCCGGTAAGCTTGAATTATATTCAGTGAAATTTCTAAAAAAAGCAGGATAATTTTCTAAAACGTTACTAAAATGAAGTCGTTCTTTATTGGTAAATTCAGTAAGAAAAGTGATAATAAAATCCTTCGCAGCCGTTGCTTTTTCTGGGTCGTCCGGGCACAGTTCGGCAACTAATTCAGTAGAAAATGCATCTATAGATACTGCATTGTCCTTTTTGTCGCTAGGTTCTAGCGAACCAATGCCTCGTTTGATATTTCTAGCTTGCATATACGCTCTCTCGTGTGTGTTTTATAGTATCAAGTATAGCTTATGGAGAGGCATTCGATCAATTTTAGCGTAACAGTATGTATTTACGGCATTATTTTAAAGTTTCGAAGATTCAGTAGCACTTTTTGGGCCAATGTATGAATCGGACTTTGAAGCTCTATTTGTTGATTCAACCATGCAGCGATTTGTGGTTCATAGTCTTTAATTGCACGTGATTTATAATAAATACATTTTTGTATTACACTTAAAAGCGTTAATTGAGTCTGAAGAATAGTGATATAAACGGCATCATCTAAAAACCAGCGTATCATGTTGTGTTCGCCGTGTAGGTTGTTAGCAAAGCCGTCATAAGTAAAAGCTATCTGTATAGCCAGCTGTTGATCTAGGCTATTAAAATAATATCGTAAAGATTCTTCATTAATGATTTTTTGGAATCCATTTCCAGAATGATTGAAATCAGAAGTGAATTTAATTCCAGCCGCATTAAAGAAAAAAGTTTCTATCAATGGAATGACTTTTTCAGGAGCTGATAGATCGAATGGAAATGTATGCGATTGATTTGATCCTTTCGCTAAATCCCAGTATGTAAGCGCAATCTGAGTATTAGTCATTTCTCCTGTTAATGCACCTGAAAATTTCTTTTGATCAAGTTTCATGATGTGGCTTATGTCTAATGGTTCGTCGAACAAAATAAACTCATTTTGTGATATTGGAAATAAAAATGACGGAGCGGAATCTGATCCATAATGCATATCTTCAAATAAAAATAAAGGTATGGCTCTAGTTAAACGGCCTGGCTTGACTGCATGTTCAGTGTTTGATTGGTCAGCGAATGAATCAGGTTTCCATGAAAATTGTAATAAAGCTATTTTTTTACCACTTGGTGCATTTTCAAATCCCGTTTTTTCATCACCCCACCCATAGCTCCACAAAGGTGAGTCAATTTCATGAAGCTTGACTTCAACATTATCGTTTGAAATTATTTTTTGATTGTTTTCTAATATATCGAATTCACTTTCATAATGAAGCAAATTTTTCTCCATATCTAGCCTATGCAAACCAAACAAGCTATCGAGTAGATTTTTTCCTTCATTAACGTGTGATGATTCTATATACGCTTGAAGCAAATACAGGCCCACTATAAATTCATGCTCCTCCGGAATATATCTTTTTGCAAGCAGTGTGATAATGCTATTTGTAAAGCCATTATTTCTTAGCGATTCAGCTATCACTGCAAGTATATCCGGCGTCCAGTCAGATTCAAACATTTTTTCAAATAATTGAATAGCTTCATCTATTTGCTTTTTATCTAAATAATAAAACCCAAGCCATAAATTTGCTCTCCACCCGCCAAAGCGATTGTTCGCCTCAGTCAATGAAGCTATTCGAGCATGATTTTCATCAAGTCCATTCTTTATCAGGTCTTCCCTGTAAAGCGCAACCCACCAATTTAACCCATTATCCTGATTAGGATCTAGCTTCAATCCTTCTTCTAATGTGCCCATAGCAAGCATCTGTTTATCTAATTTTAATTGTGCTTTTGCAAGATTAGTCAGAACAACCCCTGTCTTCGGATGTTTTTCTAAATAATGTAAATAACTATTTTCAGCTTCTTGATATTTATTCAGATTCATCAAGATGATCCCATAAAGACAAATACAACGTTCAATATCCACATCAATATCAACTAAATGCTTTGCAGCTTCTTCAACTTCTTCAATAATGCCATGGGATAATGCGTTGAGGATAATCGTATAAAGTGTATTAGGATTGTCCCAGTCTTTTTTTATTATTTCGGGCAAGACTTTATCACGCCAATCTTTTTTGCTTATCTGCGTAGGGCGGCCGAAATCATCAATAAGATCGATGAATTCTTCATTAGAATTAATCACGGTTGAATCTGCTTTCGTTGATTCTTCATTTTTAATTGAACGGTATATTTTTTTAGACATTTTGGGTTCTCATTATAGGAGTAAACATTAAATCTTTAATGATTTTTGAATCATCACATTTGTTGCATGCGTAACGCCAGCTTCTTTAGCGAATGTATTCCAATTTGAAACGGCATCTCTCACTTTCTCAATAATAAACAGTGCCCGATCTTTTTTTATATTGGCAATGTTTGCTAGTACAAGGAGGTGTGTTTGCCCAGGCTGCCTGCCTTCGCCCATGACCATCGTGCAGTGTTCGCCGCCAGGCCCTGTTGAAAATGTTAAATCATAGGCGGGTGAAACACGCCAACCTGATTTCATATCAAGTATAAACGAAAAATTTTTTCCATGATCATCTCGATTATGTGCCAATACATTAAATACAGCGGCTCTAAATTGTTTTTCATACTCATGATATTCTTTAGTGAGTAGCATAGTCGCTTTCATAATGGTTTGATAATCAAGGCTTGGGATACGATGATCTGCATGTAACAATCCACTCACAGAATGCATATGTAAGCGTTCTTGATGATTGCGATCAAATCGCTTCACGCCAAAATAACCAGGGCAATTTTTTGATTGAAAAAGCTTGGCGTGTGGCACTAAAAGTCCAGCAGCTCTGGCCATATTGTGATAAGCAAATTCAACGGGCCCGATATCAATCGGATCTTGAGATGACCTAAATTTCACAAGCCAATCTTCGTCGTCAATTTTTAGCATTACCTTGGGTCTTGCGCCCGCGGATGAGCTATTAAGTGTTAACAATTCATCTAAAAAACGTTCATCATTATTTTGAAATTGTTGCACATGGTTTGCGATATCATCTAAGTTTTCTTGAGAGGGAATGCTTAAGGCATCTTCATTTGCGGGTTCATAGGAGAGTGCGCCCATGCCATGATTGCCGACGTAGAGTAGCCTGTCTAAGGGTGTAAGCTCATTCGGCATTTGCCCGAGGTGTGAAAGCTTGCGATCAAGTAAGAGTCTGCCCCAACCATCAGGCAAGCTGTCGTTAAACACGCCAAATAGACCTTCGAAAATTGGCGTATCACAAACAATAACACCTGCTTTTAATGGAAGTTTAAACGGAGATAATTCAATACCAGTGTGTAAAAATGCTGGATCGTATTCAAAATAAAACCGACGATCTTTTGCAGCCATTCTGCCAACAAATTTTTTTTCTTTAGCAATATGCAAGTATATATAGATTAATGATGCATGCTGAATCATTATTGCCTGCCTCGCTTGCGTGATTTATCTTGTATTAATTGATCAAGCGAAACATAAGGCGCAGTCAGGTCGTTCTTAAAAAGCAATTCGAACTCATGCAAAGAATCGAGCACCAGTGCTAATTTAAGCAGTGATTCTAGCGATACTTTGCCAGTACGCTCAAACTTTTTCAAAACACCATAACTAACATCCGCGCGCTCAGCTAATGATTTTTGGCTTAAATTTAAAGCCAGACGTTTAGCTTGTAACTGATGAGCAATCAAGATTAAAAGATCTTGGGGAGTTAGCAAATTAATAGACATTATAGTAACCATTATTGATAATAACCTGCGATATTGGACATTATCGTATTCATTATAGTAAATATCAAGTTATTTTTAAAGGTGGTGCTGCTCAAATTGCACCAAGTTACGTCTCTTTTGACAGCTCGGATGGTTAAATATCAATAAAAATTAAACGCTTATAAATTTAATGAAGGGCGGTTAATATGTTGGATCGCAAATAATAAATTTGATTTGATTGCCCAGCTAGCTGAGCAAGATAATCGCACCTTATGTCAACACCCATTCACCATGATGTTTAATTTCGTCGTGCATGGCATCGGGAGCAAGATCGACTTCGCCTGGCCAAGTAACTGCACCATACTCAAGATATACCTGATTAAAAAGCTGAATATCTTTTAATTTTGCAAATACACCTGCTTTCTCACTCATGACTCGGCGTGACATTTCAACGTAACCATGTGTTCCATCCACAAACTCAACTTCAAGCCTATAGTTAGCAAGAGGCTTTACTTTGATGAGCCGCCATGGCACTGCACATACTATTCCAAGGGTGGTATTTTTTTCGGTGATTGATGTTGGTCGCATAATTTCCAGTCCTCAAGTAATTCGGTGCGGTGTAGAGAGGCCCGCTCCAGCACTAATGCCAATGCTCTGCGAGGCATATCTCCCTTAATAATTTCAAGGGTAGCGATATTAATAAGAACCTCGTGCTCCGCATATAACGCATGAAAATGTGGTGGGGCGTGATCATCCTAGAACATTTGAATTATTATTCCATAAAACATGCTGATTGTTGGCATTTACAACGTATTCCTCTATCCTCAAAACTAATATTTAGCATAGTATACTGGGTAACAAATTTCAATTAAAGACATCTTACATTTACTGAGAAAAAATATGAAAACAATTAATTGTATTGGATGTGGAAGGCTTGGTAGAACAATTTTAAGGCTAATTGCCGATAACCAAATAGCAATAATTAATGAGGTTGTTAATCAATCGCTTCAAAGCGCCGAAGCCGCAATAAAATTTGTCGGACAAGGAAAACCAGTAGGTTCGCTAGATGAATTGTCACCGGCGGATATTTATTTTATTACAACGCGTGATGATACAATTCAACATGTTTGTGAAGAGCTAGTCAGGAAAAATTTATTAAAGTCACATTCTATTGTTATTCATTTCAGTGGATCTTTGGCCTCGGATGTTTTGGTGTCTGCGCGTGCCGCTGGCTGTTTTATTGCAAGTGTACATCCTGTGAAAAGCTTTGCAAATTCTGAAGCTGCTATAAATCATTTTTCGGGCACGTATATGGCAATAGAGGGTGATCCAGAAGCGATGACTATTGTAAAAGAATTAATTCAGGGTGTAGGCGGAATAGCTTTTAGTATTAAGAAACAGAATAAACGCCAATATCATGCTGGGATGGTGATAGCTAATAATTATTTAACTACGTTGCATTATCAAGCAGTAAAAAATTTACAAGAATCTGGTGTAGAAGAGAGTGTTGCTAAAAAGCTTGTCTCAATGTTGATGAGTGACTCTTTAAATAATGTAAATACATTTGATCACAAGGCTGCTTTGACTGGGCCTATTCAACGAGGTGATGTAGCTACTGTTAAAGGTCATATAGAAGCGTTGCAGCATGATCCGATTAGTAAAGCCATTTATGCGGCGCTTGGGAAAGGGGCGCTATTGCTTACTACTCATGAGCTCTCAGTAAAAAATAAGCTTGAACGAGTTTTGTCGGGCGTAGAGGATAAAAAAGAAGATTCTGTTATAAAAAGTTTTCTGTGATATTGGTCGCTCGCAGATAATGCGTCACAAAATTCACAATACTTTACAATCCCTCTTTTCACGTAAATACTGATTTTAATTGTTGTTAATTATTGTGACGTATTGCTACAATCTGCCCCATTATTTTTCGTAATTGTTGGTGCGCATTTTAGTTCTGCGCGACGGCATTGGTATCATTAATAAGTTATGAAAAATAAATTAAAAACGCAACGTGTCGAAATTTAAAAGGCTTGCAATGAAAAAAAAATATAATCTAGCATTAATTCCAGTGTCTAAAAGTAATGATGCAGTAACGCTTTCTAATAAATTTTCTGATATGGCTGATAAATATTTGCTTGGAGTCAATTCGTTACCCCATGTCACCTTATATCAATTTCAAGCTGAAGAAAAAGAAATCAATCATATTTGGGAGCAAGTTTGCGATGCATGGGGAGAGGAGCCGATTGATCTTGTATTCAATAAATTTAGCTGTATAACATTTGATAATAATATTTTTTGGGTATCCTTATTACCGAATAACTGTGAGGCATTGTATAAAATGCATGGTTTTCTTGCTAATACTCTACAATTACCGGCTAAAAAAACATTTGATCCACATATGACCTTAATTAGTACTCGAAATGAAAAATACGAACAAAAAGTTTCCCAGTTGTCTGGCTCCTATAAGCCTATAGCTGATAGTTTTATATTGTCGCTAGGAGCATCTGATGATATTGGGCAGTTGACTGAAATTATACATCGCTTGGATATAAGAAAAACAATGAGTTGTAGAATGTAAATTACCTATTAGTTATAAATATTTCACAAAAATCTATTTAACTATTGTTAAATGAGCTCCACTCAAAGGCTGAGATGCTTTCTGATTATGTTTCTTTGGTTTATGAGTGCTCGCCAAGATTCCTATGTAGCACGCATGCATCGGAGTAAATTTTATGATTATATTTTCGTCTATCATTGCGTTAATGGGCGATATAGTATGGACTACTTTGTCGCTCTTATTAATGTAAATCAAGTTGCCATCCCGATCTAGCATCAACATTTTACATGTTCCTGACAGTTCATCCATTGTGAAATCAAAAGTATTGCTACAATCTATTCCTTCATTTAATGATTCGCTATAATACTTCCCATAATAATAACCAATCCACGAGGCATATCTCCCTTAATAAT
>DHJK01000097.1:422-6422 GCA_002404295.1 Legionellales bacterium UBA4722 | reverse complement strand
TGAGTGCGGAACCCATTGAAGAAATAGTTAGTCGCTGGCGCCGAAACTAATAATTTCAACCTTCTCATTGCGAGCGAGAGCGAAGCAACCTAGGCTTGTAATGTAGATTAGTAGATTTGTGCTCGAAATCGGGTATCAGCTCAGCCCTCTACTTTCATTGCGAGCGAAGCGAAGCAATCCAGTTTTCAAACGCTGCTTAGCACAATAGGACAGCTTTCTTAAGTTTTGCTTTCGAGCTGGATTGCTTCGCTTCGCTCGCAATGACGGCAGCGGACAGAGCTGTTACGAAATCGGCGTTAAAAAGCCTGGGTTGCTTCGCTCTCGCTCGCAATGACGAAAGTTGAGGAAAGATGGGTTAGCGGAATTCGCTGAATAAGCTCACAAAATTAAGCTAAATCTTCTTCAACAACCGCCGCTAATTGATGCGCCAATTGTTTAATGTCGTTTTCATCTTCGCCTTCAACCATCACACGGACTAATGACTCAGTGCCGGAGCAGCGTAATAATACGCGGCCGGTGTGGCCTAGTTTTTTTTCAATTGCTTTTAACGCTTCTTGGATGCGTGGTTTAGTAGTTAAATCACAGATCGATGGGACTTTAACATTCACTAAAATTTGCGGATATTTATGTAACCCAGTTTTGATTTCAGCGAGTGATTGATTTTTATAGCGCATGGCGGAGAGTACTTGTAAGGCGGTGATTATGCCGTCGCCTGTGGTGATTGCATCGGAGCAAAGAATGTGGCCGGAGGGTTCGCCGCCTAGGTGCCACTGGCGTTTGTTTAATTCTGCAATGATATGGCGATCACCGACTGGAACGCGGATAAATGGGATAGTTAAGGCTTCTAATGCATGTTCCAAGCCGATATTGGACATGACTGTACCTACTACTCCACCCTTTAAAGAACCTAGTTCTTGTCGGTGTTTAACGATGATATATAACAATTCATCGCCATCTAATATATGGCCTTGATGATCGACCATAATCAAACGATCACCGTCGCCATCTAGTGCAATGCCTAAATCGGCTTGTTCTAATAAAACACGGTTTCTCAAGGTAGCAGGATGCGTTGCGCCGCAGTTTAAATTAATATTCAACCCATTGGGTTCAACACCAATTTCAACCACATCAGCACCTAACTCACGAAACACATTAGGCGCAATGTGATAAGCCGCACCATTAGCACAATCCACGACTATCTTTAAGCCATTCAGATTCGTGTCCGTTGAGACGGTGCTTTTACAAAATTCGATATAACGGCCTGGCGCATCGGCGACTCTCACGGCTCTACCTAAACGCGCTGAATCCACTGTAGTCATGGGTTGTTCAAGCTGTGCCTCAATTTCTGCTTCAACTTCATCGGGTAATTTTGTGCCTGCAGCTGAGAAAAATTTAATGCCATTATCATAATAAGGATTATGCGAGGCGCTAATGACAATGCCTGCCTGCGCACGTAAGGTACGAGTGAGATAGGCAATAGCGGGTGTTGGCATTGGGCCTACTAAATGCGTGTCGATGCCAGCAGCGGACAAACCTGCTTCAAGCACAGACTCAAACATATACCCTGAAATACGGGTATCTTTACCAATCAGCACTTTGCCATAACCTTGGCGCGCTAAGACTTTCCCTACAGCCCAGCCTAATTTAAGAATAAATTCTGCATTGATAGGAAACACACCTACTTTGCCCCGAATACCATCGGTGCCAAAGTAAGTGCGAGCATGTGATTTTGAATGAGTGACCACTACGGTTGATCTTCTACAGGATTAGAGTTAAGTGTATCCGCGTCTTTAGGTGTGCCTTCTTCGGAGTCTTTTTTTGCTTTGCGTTTTTTCTGATTAGTAGTTGAATCACCCCAACCTGATGGTTCACGCACAACTTTACCTGTCATAACATCATTAATTTGATCGATATCAAGCGTTTCATACTTGATTAGCGCTTCCGCCATCTTATGTAATATTTCAACATTTTCTTTCAAGATTTTTTCTGCACGCAGGTAGTTTCTGTCAATGATCTCACGCACTTCAGTATCAATAATGCCTGAAGTCGATTCAGAAATCTCCTTATGCCGCGCGACAGCATGGCCTAAGAATACTTCACGCTCATCATCGCCAAAGGTAAGAGGACCCAGCTTCGCTGATAAACCCCATTTTGTGACCATATTACGAGCTAATTCAGTTGATTTTTGAATGTCATTAGAAGCACCTGTTGTCACCTTTTCAGGACCAAAAATCAATTCTTCTGCGATACGACCGCCGAATAAACTGGAGATTTTGCTTTCTAAAAATTCTTTACTATGGCTGTAACGATCCCCTTCCGGTAAAAACATCGTGACACCTAATGCTCTGCCACGTGGAATAATCGTAACTTTATGTACTGGATCATGCTCAGGTACAAACAAGCCTACAATGGCATGGCCTGCTTCGTGATAGGCTGTCAGTTTTTTCTCTGACTCACTCATCACCATAGAACGGCGTTCTGCGCCCATGATCACTTTGTCTTTTGCTTTTTCAAACTCTTCCATGCCAACAGAGCGTTTATTAGCACGTGCTGCAAATAAAGCAGCCTCATTCACAATATTGGCAAGATCTGCGCCTGAGAATCCTGGTGTACCACGTGCGATAATAGCAGGCTCTACGTCATCTGAGAGGGTCACTTTACGCATATGCACTCGTATGATTTGTTCACGGCCTCGTACATCAGGCAACCCTACTGTTACTTGACGATCGAAACGACCTGGTCGCAATAATGCATTATCTAAGACGTCTGGTCTGTTGGTGGCTGCGATGACGATAACGCCTTCATTGCCTTGGAAACCATCCATTTCTACTAATAGTTGATTTAAAGTTTGTTCACGTTCATCGTGCCCACCCCCTAAACCCGCGCCACGATGGCGGCCTACGGCATCGATTTCATCGATGAAGATAATACAAGGCGCTTGTTTTTTAGCTTGCTCAAACATATCACGGACGCGTGACGCACCGACGCCTACGAACATTTCTACGAAATCAGAGCCTGAAATCGTGAAAAAAGGTACTTTTGCTTCACCAGCCACGGCACGTGCTAATAATGTTTTACCTGTTCCTGGAGGGCCTACCAAGAGAACGCCTTGTGGGATTTTACCGCCTAATTTTTGGAATTTGCCGGGGTCACGCAAGAAGTCGACTAACTCTTTAACTTCTTCTTTCGCTTCTTCACACCCTGCAACATCCGCAAAGGTGACTTTGACCTGATCTTCGCCTAGTAAGCGCGCGCGGCTACGTCCAAAAGAAAAGGCACCGCCCTTTCCACCGCCTGTTTGCTGGCGTAGTACGTAAATCCAGATACCAAATAAAACGATCCAGGGGAGAAGGCTTAGAAGATGCATTAATAGACCGGGTTGCTCAGGCGGACGACCTTTCACAATCACGCCTTTATCCAACAAATCTTTAAGCAAAGTTGTATCATAAGTCATTGGAAGATAGGTTGAAAAGACTTTGTTGTTTTGCATGACGCCTGTGACATCTTGATCTGTGATGGTCACTGCGCTGACATTGCCCTGACGCACTTCGTTCACAAATGTAGAATAACTAATCTTATCTTCTGCATCGCGTTTGGGTCCAAACATATTAAAAACGGAAACAAGCACAATTCCCGCGACCATCCATAAAAGTATTGTTTTGATCGTATCATTCACCGGCGAGAACCCCTTTTTTTTCACCCATCTAGGTTTATTAATCATACATCAAGTCTTGATATATGACAATTTTTCTACTTAGCATTCAGCGGATGACAAATACTGAGATACTAGACAGCAAATACGCTTCGTTCGCCATGACGCGGTGAGCAAGCTGGTAGCCTTTGAACTTACTTAGAACCTCTACCGGAGACCTGTTGATCTTAATTTACTAGGAGTGCCCCTTAAATCGCCATCTTCAAATTTGAGGCGCAGTGGCTTAGGAACAGCAACTGGTTTTGAGAAAAATGACGCTATGCAACCCACGATATCGCGTGGCAATGAGGGTAATACAGTTATGCAATTCTCTTGAAGATAGTTAGCTACATTGTCTTCAATCTTTAGCTTAGCGCCTGCTGCGTTCACAGCTGCTAAGATGTCATTAACTCTTTTGTCTCTAGTTTTCATGGGTAAAACCTCGTTTATAAATTAATTATCGTCGGCGAAATTAACATACAGTGATTAATGATTCAATATTTTTAGGGCAAAATTATATTAAAAGACTTGTTATTAGCCAGCTATAAGAATTTATTGGCTTTTCTGCATGGCTTCTTTTATCTATAAAACAACTGATAGCACTCTAATCATGCCAATTGCAGCACATGATTAGAGGAAAAAAATAAACTAGATAGTATTAAAGAATCTTGTATCAATAACGGGGCGTAACTGGTATTTCTTGCAGCGCAGCTTTGGGTGAGTTGTTAACAGCTGCATGCAACTCCACTGTAGCAGTCGGTTGCTCTCCCACAGGAGAAGATGGGTGGTAAAATAAAGCAGGGTGGCAATTCAGCCTAACAGGTAAAATCAGTGGCAATGGCGATTGATGATGTTCGATAAGATCTTCTTCCTGGGGTTTCTTTAACTCTTGCTTTTCTAGATCATCTTCTTGTAGATACTGCTCGATAAGATCGATTAGGTCTGATGTAGCAGCACCCTCAAGAATCCTTAAAGACATCTCTTCTATTCTCTTAGGAGTAATAGATACCTTAAAAGTATTTAGATTAAGAATACTGTCCATTTCTTCAAGGTTTCCTAACGAGATATACTTCTCGATATAGGCATATAGCTCACCTTCTCCGCGGCACGAAATTAATAAATTACAAATAGGAATGACTTTTGGATGCTTAATAAGCATAAGGACAAAAGATTCCGTCAGCACAGCAGATGGCTTCATTTCAGACTGAGCCGGAAGATTGCTATCAATGGTAATAACGTCTATTACATTCTCATCGTTAAGATTTGGCTGATCTACCTGAAGAATACTATTTACTGGGCTCGCGTGTGCTGCATTCTCATTTGTAAGATTAGGCTGTGTTGTTATAAGCATGCTATTAGGCAACATGTTGTGAGACTTTAATAACACAAGCCCATCGAGAAAATCTTCTTTTTCTAGCTGAAACGTAAGAAGGGTCATGATGACATCAAAAGTGAGGTTTATCCCATCCTCCTCTCTCAACCTTTCAACTGTCTTACTCGTCGTCAACGCAGAGTTACCATGTTTAATAACAGCATCCAGAATACCCTCTTCGAGTTTACCCTCTTTCAATGTTATTTTTTCTTTTAAAATCCGCAACAACTCAATAATATCACCCGCATTTTTATATTGATCATGCGAACAAAGCATGAGTTGAACACGATCTGTAAGCACCTTAGCTTGGCTTAAAAAAAGAATTAATTTAAAATTATCGTCAAATTGCATCTCCAAACCTGTATGCGTACTATAAACACTCTTAGCAAGTTGAGTAAAAGAATTGCAAATAATATCTGTTATGGCTATGCCAGCATTTTTGAGTTTGACTATATTAATAATTATAAAATAAGCTATATTAGGATCGATCAAAGGATTATTTGATTCTTTGTTATTATTATGTTTAATGATCGCTGAAGCGATTGATTCTGCATCCGCCCCGGCATCAATAAGAGCCAAATATGCATTTCTAACAGTCACTTTTTCATATTCAAAATTCTTTTGGAAATCAATGTTATTTTTAAAAAAGGTATTGATTGCTCTTGCAACAGTAGAAGCATGAACGCCTGAAAAAATAACAGCCGCAATATCTATTGCATCTTTCGTTTTTGGTAATAATCTTAAACCTTTAAGTATCCCGCTTTTATGTACTGAGTAGGGTTTAGAATCAAGAAGCGTCAGATAATTATCGGCTACTGATATTGTTGCTATAAGAAGATTAAAAGAAGACAGTTCTGGGTCGTTATGTTTTTCATCATCAGTTTCATCAGATAAATCATATGGTTTTTCAATTGAGAGATCTGGATTTATTGTTAAT
>DHJK01000097.1:0-220 GCA_002404295.1 Legionellales bacterium UBA4722 | reverse complement strand
TGGATTTATTGTTAATTTTAATTTTTTTGGTAGTTTATTATGGTTTTCTTTTTTATCAGATTGTCCCGAAGAATCTTGATTAGCTTGGGAGATGATTTCTTCGTCTGAGCTATCGCTTACTGGATATGTATTCATCATAAATAATATTAATTCGATTTATTATTTTAGGTCTTAGATCTTATCACTAATTCAAAAAATAAATAGAGCGAATAGGCGGTTA
>DHJK01000099.1:23175-30442 GCA_002404295.1 Legionellales bacterium UBA4722 | reverse complement strand
TAGTAAATATTTTTCTAATCAAAATATAATACCTACTGCCATTTATTCCAAAACAAGTGAATTACTTTACCTTGGGACAAATAAAGGGTTATATAAAGGGAACAAACAAAAATCAGGCGATTATTTATTTCAGCAAGTTAAATTTTTTGGCCTAGAAAATATAAGCAGCTTATATGTTGATTCGCAAGATACTATCTTTGCAGGAACAAATGGTGATGGTTTGTTGATAGGCACAAAACAAGCAGAAAATGATTATACTATTGCTCATTATCTACAATCTTATTATATACAGAATATTTACGTTAGTCCTCAAGGTAGCCTATTGATAGGCGCAAATAGTAAAGATCTTCATAAAAGTAATATATTATGCATAAGTGAGCAAAAACCTTATTCATTTTCATCCATCACATTGAATGATGATGTAGCTATAAATAATATATTTATTGATGAAAATGGGATGTTAAAAATAGGGACTGAGAATGGTTTATATATAGGAAAAAAAGATATAAATGGAATGTACACAACATTGTATAATACTCCCATTACTTCTATTGATAATCAGGATATTAGTGTTTATATAACGCCGAAAGGAACTATATATGCTCTAACCATTAAAGGATTGTTTGAAGTAAAAAAAATCGCTAATAATTACACAATAACAAAAATGATCATTCGTTTTAAACTGCCTACGCCGACTAATTTTGCATATTCGTTCGATATTGAAAGTAATGGTGTTAAATATGATAATGAAAATGAACGGTTTATGCATTCAAATTTACAACAGGATGAGGAAAAAGAAAGCGAAAATGAATCCAAAGCAACTTTGGCAACACTAATCTTTGCACTTCCTATTGAAGCAGGTATTTTGATAGCTTTAGCGTGCGCTATGTAGGGTAGGACATCCTTAACTTAACCAACTCCACCTGCCTCAGCAAAGCCCCACGATTCGCTGCTACAACTTGATATGCACTTTCACCCATTGAATCTCTATATTGTTTATTCTCAAACAACCGCTCAACTTCATCAGCTAATTCATCCACATCTTGCACAATAATCATCCCCTGCGCTTTAACCATCATCTCACTAATTTCCACAAAATTAAAAAGCACCGGCCCTGTAATAACTGGTTTACGCAATGCCGCAGGTTCCAGCATATTATGCCCACCCACTCGAGCAAAACTACCTCCCACAAATGCAACTTGAGCGACACTATATAACAACAATAATTCCCCCATCGTATCACCCAAATAAATTTGAGTTTGCGGCGAACAAACTTCACCGCTACTACGACGCGCGGCAGTAAACCCTTGCTGATTCGCTAACGCCGCAACTGCTGCAAAACGATCCGGATGGCGCGGTACTAAAATTAATAATGCATCTGGAAATTTTTTTAGTACTAAACGATGCGCAGTTAAAATAATTTCTTCTTCCCCTTGATGCGTACTCGCTGCAATCCAAGTTAACCGCTCTTTTCCTAAATGATTATGCAACGCTTCACTTTTATCAGATAAATCGGCTGGCAATTCCAGATCAAATTTTAAATTACCTGTTACTGTTATTTTTTCACGACTCAGTCCTAATTTTATAAAACGTTCCGCATCTGCAGAAGTTTGTGCTGCCATAGCGTGAATAGAATGAAAAATATCACGTGTTAAACTTGGGATTTGCGAATAACCGAGCGCTGATTTACCAGATAATCGAGCATTCAAAACCACAATAGGAACATTGTGTTTACGACATCCCTCAAATAAATTCGGCCATAATTCCGTTTCCATCACGATGGCAATCTGTGGGTTGATGCGTTGTAAAAACCGATTCACAGCAGTAGGAAGATCGTAAGGAATATAAACCTGCTTTACGCTATCCTTAAATGCTGCTCTGACTCGCGCAGCTCCAGTAGGTGTCATGTTAGTCACGACCAAAGGAAGATCCGGATACTCTTGTAATAATATTTTGATCAATGGCAATGCTGCGATTGTTTCACCCACTGATACCGCATGCACCCAAATGGATTTTTCCAATCGGAAGGGGCAATAACCCAATCGTTCAGCCCATCCTTGCCTGTAACCAGGAATTCGTCTGGAGCGCCAGAGAAGACGCAAGAAGATAAAGGGTAAAATTAAATAAAATAAAAATGTGTATAGGTGGCGCAATGATTTTTCCTCTAATTTGCAACTATTCAGCGAGCTGTTGCTTTAATCGTGCCCGTGCCCGTGCCCGCGTGCGTGCCCGTCTTTTCCTACCCATTTAATTAAGCTCATCTAAATGCATAGGAAAAGACGGGCACGCACGCGGGCACGGGCACGGGCACGACTGGAGCAGTGAAATTTGCTAAGCAGTTACCTTTTACTTTTATTGCAGGAAAAGATACCATAAACTCGTATTTATTGAAAATGAACTGTTCAAACAACTATAGAGAATAACCTCCATGTCCGATTACATCATAGCCCCCTCATTACTTTCTGCCGACTTTGCCCGCCTAGGTGAAGAAGCTGTCAATGTCTTAAAAGCCGGCGGGGATATGCTGCATCTAGATGTCATGGATAATCATTATGTACCCAATCTCACCGTGGGTCCTTTAGTCTGTGAAGCATTACGCAAATATGGCATTAAAGCACCTATTGATGTCCATCTCATGACACGGTCTGTTGATTCATTGATCAATGACTTTGCTAAAGCGGGCGCCACCAATTTAACGATTCACCCTGAAAGCACTGATCACGTAGACCGGAGCTTATCATTGATTCATAAGCATGGCTGCAAAGCGGGCTTAGCACTCAATCCAGCTACCACATTAGACTGCCTTGAGTATGTAATCGATAAATTGGATCTTATTCTGATCATGTCTGTTAATCCAGGTTTTGGCGGCCAACAATTTATTCCTGCCATCTTAGAGAAAGTAAAGAAAGCCCGCGCATTGATTGATAACAGCGGCAAAAATATTCGATTAGCCATCGACGGCGGCATCAACGCTGATAATATCCATAAAGTTGCAGAGGCAGGAGCAGACATGTTTATCATGGGCTCTGCTATTTTTACCCAACCCGACTACGCCAAAACTATCAACACCATACGCAATGAATTAAATAAGTGAAACCTATGCAACGACCCAACCCCACAGCAGGAATGCATCACATAGCTCTCTATGTTAGCAATTTCGATGATTGCGAATATTTTTACACCCAACTCTTAGGTATGACCGTTGATTGGCGTCCTGATGCTGATAACCTCTATCTCACATCCGGCAATGACAATTTTGCCCTACACCGCGCTCCTGCTGATTTCACACCTGCCAAACATCAACGCTTAGACCACATCGGATTTTTCTTAAATGAACGCGATGACGTGGATAATTGGCACATATTTCTACAAAACAACTCGGTTCAGATCAAAGCAAAACCAAAAGACCACCGAGATGGCACACGTAGCTTTTACTGCGCTGACCCCGATGGAAACACGGTTCAGCTGATCCACATGCCAAAAAAATAAACAAATCATGTAAAATAACCCCACTACACCATCTTCCAGTCCAAAAACTGATCTAAATTTAGCCGTTTATAGGCCCGAAACTGGGGTATAATAGTTTTGTGTTCTTTCAATTCTCTTCATGGAGGCTTTTATGAAAAACGAATATAGCAAGAATTCTTCAAAAGGTTATCAGGCTTCACCAAATAAACCCACAGACAATACACGTAAGGCGCCAACCCAAGGCGGCAGCACTCTTCCAGGCGGCCAAGGAAAAGGAGGTTTTGATCAAACAAAAACTTCCCAAAACCAAAACCAGAACCCAAACCAAAAAACAAACAATTGGGGAACAGGTTCTATAGACAAGAACAAAGACAAAGGCGACCGTAGATAATTTTTAAATTATCTTTTTAAAAAATCCTGACTACTTTCACGGGTAGTCGGGATTTTTCTTTATCGCTATCTTTTTTTATCATCTTTTTGGTCATCTTTAGGCACTGTCTTCCAATTTTGTGGTATGCCTGGGGGGCGTGGAGATGTGGGCAACGGGCTGGGGCTGAAGATTTGCTCACTGCCTTTCCCTTGAGCTGATGATTCAGAGCCAGAGTCAAAAGAGGTTACTGAAGGCAATACTACATCTTTTTGTGTGCGCTCGGCTACTTGATCTGCGCCTTCGTAAATACGATAGGTTGCAGGCACTTTAAGCTCTATATCTTTCAGTAAATTATCTTGTATATATTTTTCTGCATCTTTCAAGTTAAGAAAGTCACCTTCGCGCTTTTCTGAGCGACCGAAACATTTAGCAACAGTGAACATTTTATTTTTCTCCTAAATATAATTCTTACGATGTGATAACGCCTTCCGAGGTCGAAAGCAACAACACATCAGCGGGTCTTGCGGCAAAAATACCATTCGTGACTACGCCGACGATATTATTTAATTCTTGCTCAAGTGCAATTGGGTTTAAAATTTTTAAATTATAGACATCCAAAATCACATTGCCGTTATCTGTCACGAATCCTTGTCTGTATACAGGATCTCCGCCTAATTTTACGATTTGTCGTGCAACGTAACTGCGCGCCATAGGAATCACTTCAATGGCAACTGGAAAGGTCCCCAGCAAATCTACTTGCTTTGATTGATCAGCGATGCAAATAAATTTTTTCGCAACAGCTGCTATAATTTTTTCACGGGTCAACGCGCCGCCGCCGCCTTTGATCATTTGTTTGTAGGGGTTTATTTCATCCGCACCATCTACATATAAAAGCAACTCACTAACGCTGTTTAAATCTACTACGGGAATAGACAATGCTTTTAGGCGTTCAGCAGATGCATTTGAACTGGCCACAGCTGCTTCTATTTTTCCTTTCACGTTTTTCAAAGCATCTATAAAATAATTAACGGTGGTGCCGCTACCGATGCCCAGTACTGCGCCATGCTCAATATAATCTAATGCTGCTAATGCGACCGATTTTTTTAGTGCTTCTTGATCCATTTCAATTATCCCCTTTAATCTTTCCAGTTTTTCTCTAAATTTTTCCCTAACTCATACAACGTATTCCAACTATAAATGCCTGTGCAATGTCCATCACTAAAAGTGGGCTTTATTGCATAGTTTCCTACGGGTTCAATCGCCAATATATTCACTTGGTTCTTGATGATTTCAGCTTTTGTTGGCGGCGTGCCATGACGCATGTCTGCAGAAGTTGAAAAAGCACGTAAATAGGCGCACGGCAAAAGAAATCGCTCACCCGAGTCAAATTCCAACTCGAGCAGGCGAGACAACTTATGTAGAGTAATCGTGGTGGGAATAGGATTGGCCGATTGATCGCTCATAAAATATAACGGCTCAAATCTTCATCTTTCACTAATGCCTGTAAATGTTTATTAACATATTGAGCGTTGATAGACACTGTTTTACTTGAAAGATCAGGCCCTTCAAAAGACACCTCTTCCAGTAAGCGTTCTAGCACAGTGTGTAGACGACGCGCGCCTATATTTTCTGTGCGTTCATTCACTTCCCATGCAACTTCTGCCAGACGACGTACACCTTCACTTAAAAATTTGATTTTTACTTTTTCAGTGCCAAGCAGCGCTACATACTGTTCCGTTAACGACGCAGTAGGCTCAGTTAGAATACGTACAAAATCATCAGTGCTTAATGCTTTTAATTCAACACGGATTGGCAAACGACCTTGTAACTCAGGGATAAGATCCGATGGTTTTGAATAATGGAAAGCGCCTGATGCAATAAAGAGGATATGATCAGTACGTACCATGCCGTATTTTGTAGATACAGTAGAACCTTCAATCAAGGGTAATAAATCACGTTGTACGCCTTCTCGAGATACATCTGCGCCTGTGTGCTCTGAGCGTCTAGCGATTTTATCTATTTCATCCAAGAACACAATACCATTTTGCTCTACGCTTTCTAAAGCGCGGGCTTTTAAATCTTCATCATCAATTAATTTAACCGCTTCTTCATCACGTAAAATCTTCCTAGCATCTGCGATTTTAATTTTACGCATTTTTCTGCGCTCGCTGGATAAATTCTGGAACATGCTTTGTAATTGATTCGTCATTTCTTCCATACCAGGAGGCGCCATGATTTCAACGCCCATAGGGGAGGCAGAGACTTCGATCTCAATTTCTTTTTCATCCAGTTCGCCGCTGCGTAATTTTTTACGAAATAATTGTCGTGCGCCGGTATCTTCTTTGGGTGCTTCTACAGGCTCGTTGGTAAAAGAGCCACGCGCTGGCGGTAATAAAACATCGAGAATACGTTCATGCGCCGCATCTTCTGCCTGCGGACGTACTTTAGTCATTTCTTCTTCGCGCTTTCTTTTAATTTCCATATCCATTAAATCACGAATAATGGAATCGACATCGCGTCCTACATAACCGACTTCGGTAAACTTTGTTGCTTCAATTTTAATGAATGGCGCATCTACTAATTTTGCGACGCGTCTTGCGATTTCTGTTTTACCTACACCTGTTGGACCAATCATTAAGATATTTTTAGGCATAATTTCATCTGCCAACTCTTTTGGCAGTTGTCCGCGCCGCCAACGATTACGCAGTGCAATTGCAACAGCACGTTTCGCAGCCGCTTGACCGATAATATATTTATCGAGCTCAGTTACTATTTCTTTAGGTGTCATTGATAGCATAGTGGTTTTCACTCTTATTCTTTATTGGTTAACATTTCAATTGTAAAAGTAGTATTGGTGTACACGCATTGAGACGCTGCAATAGCTAAGGATTTTTCTACAATCATACGTGCATCGAGCTTCGTGTTTTCGAGTAAAGCGAGTGCCGCAGATTTTGCGAAAGGGCCGCCTGAGCCAATGGCCATGACGCCCTGCTCTGGCTCAATGACATCGCCATTGCCTGTGATAATCAGCGAGGCTTTAGCGTCAGCAACTGCGAGTAACGCTTCTAAACGTCGCAACACACGATCAGTGCGCCAGTCTTTTGCCATTTCAACAGCAGCGCGTACCAGATTACCTTGATGTGTCTCCAGCTTTGCTTCGAAACGTTCAAACAAGGTGAATGCATCGGCTGTGCCGCCTGCGAAGCCTGCAATGACTTTATCGTTATATAATCGACGCACTTTGCGGGCATTAGACTTCATGATGGTATGACCCATGGATACTTGGCCATCGCCGCCGATGACTACAACGTTATTGCGTCGGACGGATAGGATTGTCGTACCGCGGTATTGTTCCAAAGGGAGTCTCCTTATACGTTAATGTTATTTTTAATTGGGTGTTGCTTAGGGACACCTCTCCCCTTGTGGGAG
>DHJK01000099.1:16379-23080 GCA_002404295.1 Legionellales bacterium UBA4722 | reverse complement strand
CCCGTCGCTGCGCGCCGACCTCTCCCACAAGGGGAGAGGTGTCCTAAGCAGAATTCGTATCGATTCATCGCGCCAGGTTGATGTTTTATATATAAGGGCATGATGTGACATTTTCAAGTGCTACAACTGCTTCACCACCCCGAGAACCCCTTTCTTTAGCAATTGCTTTTGTATCAATTTAGCTTGCGAAAGCGTCGCATAAGGCCCTTTTTGCAGGCGATAAAGTGTTGTGTGAGCAGCATCATCAGTGGTCTTTACTGTATCTACCTCAAACCCTGCCAATAATAATGAGACTCGCGTCTCCCCTGCCGCTGTTTCATTTTTAAATAAACCTACTTGCACAATATATTGAGTCTTGTTCTCTGCTGAAGCATCTTGTTTCTTCAAGTCAGCAGAAGAAGCCTCTGCTTGAGCAGGTGCCGCAAACGCTGCTGTAGACTCTGCTTGAGTATTAGTTGCACGCATAGCCCGCTTAGCGATGGCTGCAGCAGAAGGTGCATCATCCGCATCGGTGAGCGTCACTTGCATTTGCGGCAGCTCAGTATAAAAATTGAAACGCACTTCAGGCTCTTGCGGGGCCCGCTGCATTGCCGTTGTTTTAGCAATAACATCCATCTTTTTATGACTAAAGCGTGAATGCATCTCTGCAATAAAAGTGACCGTCTTTTGTCGCAACGAGTCCGACGCATTATTTTTATAGACATAAAACCCAAAAACAAGTGCAACCAACACACAAACTAACAGAATAAGGAGCAATAATCGCTGATGCCATCCCTGTTCAACGCGTTTTGGTTTAGGTTGCTTTGGCTTATATTTTGCATAATCCCTTGGCATGCTACATCCTTTCTGGCGCTCTAACACCTACTAACTTTAATCCATTTGCCAGCACTTGGCGAGCGGCTAATATCAACGTTAAGCGTGCATTGCGTAATGCACTGTCTTCCACCAGAAAAGGGTGTGAATTATAGTAACTGTGAAAATCAGTGGCTAACTCACGCAAGTAATTTGTCAAAATGTGTGGCTCATGCTGTATAGCAGCATTTTGGATCACTGTTGGATAATGTCCTAATGTGCCTATTAATTGCAACTCATGAGGCTCTGTTAAGCGCGCAAGCTGCTGCAAACCTTCTGCTTGTTGATAGGTCATGGCTTTTTCGCTGAGTTGGCGCACGACGCTGCAAATACGCGCATGCGCATATTGTATATAATACACAGGGTTTTCATTCGATTGTGCTTTTGCCAAATCCAGATCAAAATCTACGTGCTGCTCGCATTTACGCATGACATAAAAATAGCGCGCTGCATCATTGCCTACTTCATCACGTAATTCACGCAAGGTTACAAATGAACCGCTGCGAGTTGACATTTGGACTTGCTCGCCATTGCGATAGAGCGTTACAAACTGGACTAACAAATAGGTTAATTGATCTGATTGAATGCCTCGTGCTTGCATGCCTGCTTTCATGCGTGGGATGTAGCCATGATGATCAGCGCCAAAAATATCAATGGCATAGTCGAAGCCGCGCTCAAATTTATTAATATGGTAGGAAAAATCATTTGCAAAATAAGTGCGTACCCCATTGCTGCGCACAAGGACTCTATCTTTTTCATCACCTAAATCTGTGGAGCGAAACCAAAGAGCCCCCTCGCTTTCGTAGACTAATCCTTTTTTTTCTAATTCTTTTAAATTTCTATCTACTACATCTGTTTGTACAAATTCACGTTCTGAAAACCAGTTTTGATAGGTTACGCCAAACTCCGCAAGATCATCATGGATATCTTTTAAGATTGAGTTTAAAGCCATATCAAAGACTATTTTATAATTTTCTGAACCTAGTAATTCTTTAGCTCGTGCAACGATGGCATCAATATAAATTTCTTTATCGCCACCAGCAGGTTCATCTAAGGGTAGATCATGAAAAATTTTATCGGCGGGTATACAAAATTTCTGGCCATGCTCTTCTAATAAACGACGCGCTATATCGATGACGTAATCACCTTTGTATGCGTTCGTTGGGAATACGATTGTTTCATCACATAAAACTAAATAGCGCAACCAAGTGCTAGCGCCTAAAATATCCATTTGACGTCCGGCGTCGTTGACATAATATTCACGATGGACGTTGTAGCCCACGGTTTCCAACAGATCGGAAACGACAGCACCATAAGCTGCATGACGCCCATGGCCTACATGGAGCGGACCCGTTGGATTCGCTGATACATATTCAACCAACACTCTTTTGCCCTGCCCAATATTAGAATGACCATACTGATCACCTGATGAGCAGATCTCTGAGACAACGTTGTACAACGCTTCAGAGGATAAGTAAAAATTGATAAATCCGGGCCCTGCGATTTCTACTTTGGCAATCTGCGATGAGACGGGTAAAGCGCTTACTAACATTTCGGCTATATCACGCGGTTTACGTTGCAGCGGTTTTGCCAGCATCATAGCGATATTACAAGCAAAATCACCGTGTTGCTTGTCTTTGGTTGCATCAATCTGAATTTTGGGTAGCTCGCCCGTTAGTTGACCTGATTGAGATAACTGAGCTAACGCCGCTTGTACGAGTTGTTCTATGTGTTGTTTTGACATGGCACCCACGTTTTCCTTTATTATATTTCGATCTTTCTAGCACTGCGCCATTGTAAACTCACAAGGATGCTTTTAACACATTTTTTGAGAGCAGAAAAAAACAGGGAGTCGCCCCGACAAAAATGATGCTCTCTAAAATAGCATTATATGGTTAAATTCCAATCAAAATGAATTACGTAACACATACAAGTGTGACAAAAACAAATTTCGCGCCAGCGACTATTTATTCTGTGATCCTGTAAAGTTGATTATTATAAACGCACGGGTGTAGGTTTAAAGCATTTTTGTATTCATTGGATTATATATGATACGATCTACCTTCCTTTAGTAATGGCGTATCTGATTTTATTTAGCAAAGGCGGTATAAAAGATGGCTACAGTTCGCTCGCTAACTTCATTAAGTCCAGATTCGTCTGCACAGCAGCTACATAAGCCTGATACCTTTGAAGGACTAATACTCGAAGCTATTGAATCGAAAAGTTTAACGGTAGCTTCGGATTACTTATTACCAAAAATACAAAATAGACGGGAAAACAATACTAAGCAGACAAAACCGCCTATTTTCACTTTAGCTATCCTGCCAAAAACAACTCACAATCCAGATGAGATTCTGAAAAACATTTTCTATTTTTTACAAAAGAAAAAAACACTTATTAAACTAACTGAATGTGATGCGGATTCTAACACATTCTTACATTATGCTATCTGGCAACAACAATACAGCATAGCGGAAAACATTCTAGACATTGCAACAGAGACTAAACAACACTTCAATGTTCTTAGTGCTCAAAATCAGGATGGCTACACGCCTTATGATTTACTAATGGGGGAGAGTTACTCGGTTGTAACCTCGTTTTTTCACAAGATGGCTCATGTAGAACAGTTTATTGCTCAACATGTACTGGATAATAAACAGCAATGTAGCGCGGCGAAAAAGAGCAAGGAAAATGATGAACGAACAGATACACAAGTCACCCTTGAAATTTTAAAAGAAATAATTACAAAAAACGAACAGGAGCTACGCGCACAAAAAAATACTGGTGATGCTAATACAGCAGCGATAAACGCAATAGAAAGAAACCTAAACACTTTATACTTTGCTCTTTCTGCATGTCAAAGATTAGTAGATTGGCTTAAGTTAGCCTATAAAATGGATAAGATGCTTATAAAGTCTTGTATTAGTCATGACAATCGCCTGTACAACATCTACAGTATACAATTCGAAGAATATAACCCTTATCGCTTGTTACAAACGTATCCTTGTTACGATTTTGGCCAAGTAAAACGCATGTATTTGGCATTTAAAGCAGAACATCCACAACAATCTAATTACATAAATGAACTTCTTCAGTATTTAAATAAAATCGAAGGGAAAGCTAATGAAGGCATAAAAATGTATGAGATTTATGAAAACCCAGCTTACACAATACGTTGTGAAAAGTTAGAACAATCGTTTATAAATGACCGAGCCAATTTAGCAACAATCTCTTTCTTAAAGGGCTTTTCGAGATGTGTAATTAACCGACATGCAATGAGACCCAATCAACTTTATCTAAATGTAATAACAAAGTTGGAAAGAGCACCAGCTCAAGAACTTGAAAGTTTTAAAGAAACTATTGAGTGCTTAAAAGAGTGTGAAGACTCTAAATCTCATATAGCAGATGCTTTTAGTCAGTTTATGAATGTGCTCACGCACGATCAACAAACAAGTCCAGATACAAAAAAAATAATATATAGCCACTTTGATGATATTGGAAAGCAGTTTATAACAGAAAAACTAACTCAGCTTGGTGGTATTGCCACCATGGAAAATGATTTGCAGGTTAAATTAATGGGCCTGCCGCCTATGTCACCGAGAGCAAAAGCTGCCATCGGTGTTTTACTTGGGCTTCTTGCTGGCGCGACTATTTGTTTTACTGGAGGATTGGCGGCTGCCCCCGTATTAGCCACAGCAGGTAGTCTCGGAGGTGCAGCTGGTTTTTTCTATGGACGCAAAAAAGCGGCAGAACGTCAAAATGGGTATGATTTGAAAGTTGAGCATCTGCGAACAGCCATGAATACATTAAGCGGAAGGTAAAATGCTAGTAAATTAGACAAAATTACGCTTCGTAAACATCAAATTTCCTGTTACCATGTGATTTTCAGGAAAAAGAATATTCAAATATGAGTTCATCATCCGCTTTACCCAGCTATAAAAAATTAGCCGCTCTTTTTAAAAAGATCAAATCCGAGCTTCATCCTGCGCAAACGCATGGATTGTTCTGCGGTCGTCTCTGTGTCACCCCCCAACTTAGAGACTCAGATCCTGAACTTGATAAAGCATTATTGGATGTCGAGGGAAATACGCAGTCCCAGGCGATTCTGTCAAATCTTTATAAAGAGAGTTATCACTCTCTTAAGCAATTTTCATTCGAATTTAGCTTAATTCTTCCGGGTGACGATGCTGACTTAAATACTCGCGTGGAAGCATTAGGCCTGTGGTGTCAGGGATTTTTGATTGGGATAGGGCAATCAGCCACTCCATTGAAAGATTATCCGGAACCTGAAATAGCTGAAGCACTCAGCGATCTTGCAGAAATTGCGCAAATTAATTTTGGTGATATTCCTGAAAATGAAGAAGATGAAACTGCTTTTTTTGAACTAGTAGAATATACGCGACTCACTGCGTTAATGCTTTTTAATACAGTACAATCTGATCCACTGTCAAAGCAACAAGGTGCCTTGTTACACTAACTAAGGAGAAAGCTTGTGATTAAAATAACTGAATTTGCAAAACGTCGCAAACAACTTATGCAAAAAGTGGGTCCGAGTGGAATCGTTGTTTTAATGGCGGCGCCTATTGCAAATCGCAGTAATGATACGGATTATCCTTATCGTCAGCAAAGTGATTTTTATTATCTGACTGGATTTGAAGAGCCTGAAGCTGTCGCTCTATTTATCCCTAAACGTAAAGCGGGTGAGTTTATTTTATTTAATCGGGTGCGCAATCGTGATGAAGAAATTTGGACGGGTTCGCGCGCAGGCCAAGCGGGGGCATGCAAAATTTATGGTGCGAATGAAGCGTATCCTATTGAGCAATTATCAGAAAAATTAGCGGAATTTTTGATAGGACGTGAGCAAATTCATCATACATTAGGGTCAAATGCTGCTTTTGATAAATTGTTATTAAAAACGATGAATAAAATTCGCGGCAAGATTCGTAGTGGTATTCAATCACCGGTGGGGTTTGTGGACTTGACACATACGGTGCATGAAATGCGATTGATAAAAAGTCCGGCGGAAATTGCGCTGATGCGCAAAGCGGCTCAGATTTCATCGGTTGCGCATATGAAGGCGATGTCGGTTTGCAGACCTGGGATGAATGAATATCAATTGGAAGCAGAGATTACGTATCAATTTCAAAAAAATGGTGCGCGATTTCATGCGTATACGCCAATTGTGGGTAGTGGCATTGATAGTTGTACGCTGCATTACAATGCGAATAATAAAATCATCAAAGATAAAAGTATTGTGTTGATTGATGCGGGGTGCGAGTATCAGAATTATGCGTCGGATATTACGCGAACATTTCCTGCGAATGGACGGTTTAGTGCGGAACAAAAAGCGATTTATGAAATTGTATTGGCGGCACAGTTAGCTGGGATTAAAGCAGTGCGCCCCAAGGCGGAATGGGGTGCGATTCAACAGGCGGTAGTGAAAGTGATTACGCAGGGGTTGATTAATCTTAAGTTATTAAAAGGATCGCTGCGGAATTTGATTGAGAAGAAAGCGTATACGAAATTTTATATGCATGGGGCGGGGCATTGGCTGGGGATCGATGTGCATGATGTGGGGAGAACGTGGTCGGATGGGAAGTATCGACGGTTGGAACCTGGGATGGTGTTGACGGTGGAGCCGGGAATTTATATTGCGGCGGCGAAGGATGTGCCGAAGAAGTGGCATAATATCGGGGTGAGGATTGAGGATGATGTGTTGGTGACGGAGACGGGGAATGAAGTGTTGAGTGGCGGCTTGCCTAAGACTGTGGAACAGATTGAAAAGATTATGCAAAAAAGTTAAAACATTTCTCTCCTTGTGGGCAGCACTGCTTAGGACACCTCTCCCC
>DHJK01000099.1:0-16237 GCA_002404295.1 Legionellales bacterium UBA4722 | reverse complement strand
AGGGGAGAGGTGTTCTAAGCAGCGCCGCCCACGAGAAGAGAGATATCCTAAACGGCTAATAAATTAAAAATTAGAACAAGGTATTTACAATTGAAATTCGACATCATCATCATCGGCGGGGGCATGGTTGGCGGAGCTTTAGCTTATGCGTTAAGCAAAGGGCCTTGGCAAATCGCATTGATTGATGCTACCGAAGAAAAAACTGAAGATGCGCGTTTAATCGCATTAAACGATGGGAGTTGTTGTTTACTTAAAAATATTGAGCTCTGGCCAACGCTCGCGCCTTTTGCAACACCCATCAAACAAATTCACGTTTCACATCGCGGTCGATTTGGCATTACTCGCATCGACGCACAAGAACTTGGGCTTGATGCATTAGGTCATGTCGTTCCAGCAAGCTATATCAATAATGCTATCTTTAGTGCTTTACGCAACACAGGCAATGTAAAAATAATTTGCCCCGCCACTTTAACCGCATTATCGCAGGATGATGAAATAGCTACTCTCACAATCAATACTGCAACAGGCGAGCAAACATATACAGCAGATGTCGTCATTGGCGCAGACGGCAGCCACTCCACCGTACGTGAATTATTAGGTATTTCCACCCAAAAAACAGATTACCGACAAAGCGCACTCGTCACCATCACAGAATTAGCACGCGATCATAAAAATATAGCTTATGAGCGATTTCAAGAAAACGGTGCTATTGCAATGCTACCATTAACAGATGCACGTGTTGCAACCATCTGGTCGGCTACCAATTCTTACATTACTCATTTAATGCAATTAGATAACACTGAATTTCTGCAGCAACTACAACAACAATTTGGTTATCGCTTAGGACGTATGCTACACGTAGGCAAACGTGCAACCTACCCATTACAGATGCAGCAAGCACAACAACAAAAAAAGCAAAATGTATTGTTAATTGGAAATGCCGCACATACATTACACCCGATCGCAGCCCAAGGATTGAATATAGCGCTCTATGAAGTGGCAGTACTCACAGAATATTTACAAACACAATCATCATTAAAAAGCTGCTTGCAAAATTTGCCACTGGATTTTCTACAACAAAATTTCAGTCGCCGTTTATCTCATGGCCTTACTGAATTATTCTCAAAGGACCTGCTTCCTTTAAATATTGCACGTCAAGTTGGAATGATAGGTTTTGACCAATGCATCCCTATTAAGAAGAAATTCGCAAGCCACGCCATGGGAAAAGCAGGACGTGTACCACGTTTATTTATAAAAAATACGGAATAACTTGCAAAACAGATCGATTTCTATTGAAATAGTCCAACACTTTCCTAATGAGGCAGATTTATGAGCAATATCCTTGCGATTACCGACGATACCTTTGAAAATGAAGTCGCCGGCTCGACAATACCCGTACTTGTTGATTTTTGGGCACAATGGTGTGGACCTTGCAAAGCAATAGCCCCATTGCTCGATGATCTCGCTGCAAAATATGCAGGTAAAGTAAAAATCGTTAAACTCGACGTTGATAGCAATCCTGCAACCCCTCCTAAGTTTGGAGTGCGCGGCATTCCTACCTTAATTTTATTTAAAGAAGGGCAAGTACAAGCTACTCAAGTTGGGCTCTTATCCAAAACTGAACTTATGAGCTTTATTGATTCTCACGTTGAGTAATTCAGTTCTCTCGCTCTCTTGTTTTGCGCGCTATCAACCACGGCTTTGTAGGTTGATAGCCTTAACAAGACAGAATACCCAATATTGAGTTTCTCTAGCTTGTTCCAAAAAAAAGCTAGATATTTAAGAAATTTAATGTTAATTTGGTCGGAATAGCAGATAACCTCGTTTAAGAGCCTTTAGAAATAACCCATTATATTATTACAAAAGAGATCATCTCATTCTAAAGTATCGCTCAAGATGCCTTCTGGCTTTCCCATTATTTGACACCCAAGAATGCTCTTGATCGTAAATTAAACGTCATACATTAAACGCGCTAGGAAAGTCGCGATATACTCATAACAAAGGATATTACTCAGTTTTAACTCCCTACATAGGCAAAAAATCACTATGAATTTAACAGAACTTAAGAAAAAAACAGCAGCCGAGTTAGTCCAGCTTTCTGACGAATACGGTCTTGAAAACATGGCTCGCTCACGCAAACAGGATATCATTTTTGCTATTCTCAAAGCACACGCAAAACGAGGCGAACATATTTTTGGCGATGGCGTACTTGAAATTCTTCAAGATGGCTTTGGTTTCCTACGCTCCGCGGAAGGCTCTTATCTCGCAGGGCCCGATGACATTTATGTTTCCCCAAGCCAAATTAGACGATTTAATTTACGCACGGGTGACACTATTTCGGGGCAAATTCGCCCACCTAAAGAAGGAGAGCGTTATTTTGCTCTGCTCAAAGTAGATCACATTAACTTTGACGCGCCAGAAAACGCGAAGACAAAAGTATTATTTGAAAACCTCACGCCCTTATTTGCCAATGAACGGTTAAAAATGGAATGTGGCAATGGCAGCACAGAAGACATTACAGCTCGCATCATCGATCTCATGTCTCCTATTGGTCGCGGACAGCGTGGTTTGATTGTTTCACCTCCTAAAGCAGGTAAAACAATGATGCTGCAAAACATTGCGCACTCTATTGCGCAAAACCATCCAGACTGTTATCTCATTGTATTGTTGATTGACGAACGCCCCGAGGAAGTCACTGAAATGGCTCGCTCTGTTCGCGGTGAAGTTATTGCAAGTACATTTGATGAGCCTGCTAATCGTCACGTTCAAGTGGCTGAAATGGTTATCGAAAAAGCAAAACGTTTAGTCGAACACAAACGGGATGTTATTATTTTACTGGATTCTATTACTCGTTTAGCACGCGCTTATAACACTGTTTTACCAGCATCTGGAAAAGTATTAACCGGTGGTGTAGATGCGAATGCGTTACAACGTCCAAAACGTTTCTTTGGTGCTGCACGTAACATCGAAGAAGGCGGCAGTTTAACCATTATCGCGACTGCGCTTGTTGAGACAGGATCGAAAATGGATGATGTTATTTACGAAGAATTCAAAAGTACAGGCAACATGGAAATTCATTTGGATCGCCGTATTGCTGAGCGTCGAATATTCCCTGCGATTAATATTAATCGTTCTGGTACACGTCGTGAAGAATTGCTTGTTAACCAAGATGAAATGCAAAAAATGTGGATCTTGCGTAAGCTTCTTCATCCTATGGATGATCTGGCTGCGATTGAATTCTTGCTTGATCGCTTGAAAGCCACGAAGACGAATGAGGATTTCTTTGATTCTATGAAGAGATAATACGCACTTCTGCGCTCTAATCGTGCCCGCCTTTATTGTTCTTTAACCTGCGTCATGGATAAAAATGCAGCTTAGGACACCTCTCCCCTTGTGGGAGAGGTGTCCTAAGCTACATTCTTATCCATAACGCAAGTTAGTTACAAACAATACTAATTCCCGCCATCAAAAAAATAGAGTAAAATAACCTAATCATTTTTCTATCACGGAGGATAGCTACATGCATCATGTCACTGGAGCCAAACAAACATCAGAAGCATCCAAAATAGCCGATGAGCTTACGCATTTCCTGGCTGATACTTATATTCTTTATCTAAAAACACAAAACTTCCACTGGAATGTCACCGGCCCTCTTTTTTATACTTTGCATAAAATGTTTGAAGCGCAGTATGTAGAATTAGCAACGGCGATTGATGAATTGGCTGAGCAAATTCGCGCACTGGGTAGCTACACGCCTGCGTCTTTTTCGCAATTCACAAACTTGTCATCACTCAAAGAAGCGACTTCTGCAATCAGCGCTGAAAAAATGATTCAGGAATTATTAAACGATCATGAAACGATGATGAGCCATGCGACTATTATTATTACGAAGGCGCAAAAGGCACAAGATGAGGGCACAGCTGATATATTGATTCAGCGGCAGAAGGTACATGAAAAAACAGCGTGGATGTTGAGAAGTAGTTTAAAATAATTGAGGCAACCGTTCCCCTGACTGGCTAGGGAATCAACACGATTTTCGCTTAAGATATACTTCTCCCGCCCTAGGTTTTCAATAAGAAAACTGAACTTAATTGTGGGAGAGGTCGACACGCGTGGCGGGTGAGGGAAAATCATTTTACTATTTAGTAAATACAGCTTTCGTTATGCATACAATAAGCATTAACAGCTAAAATCGTATCTCCCTAAAATTCTTAAAGAGTTCAGCGTTTTCCCCTCACCCGCCACGCTACGCATGTCGACCTCTCCCGCAATTACGTTCAGTTTTCTTGCGGAGAGCTTAGGGCGGGAGAAGTATATCTTAAGCAGCGCTTTGGCGAGGATTACCTTTCATTTAAAAACAATGCTATGATATCAGCAATAAAAATCAATCACGTAGAAATATCATGATCAAACTTGATTTTTTAAAAACCCATAAAATCATATTACTATTTATTATTTCCATTTTTTATGCGAGCAATTGTATGTCATTACCTGATAATTTTGTTTACTTAGAAAATATTGATCCCACCATCATTCAAGACATGAAATATTTTTCACATGATAATTTTATTGGCAGACCCATTAAAGGCTATGAAACAGGCCGCTGTATTCTAACGCGACCAGCTGCTATGGCATTGGCAAAAGTACAGAAGACCCTACAACAACAATCGCTCAGTTTAAAGGTATTTGATTGTTATCGTCCACAAATGGCCGTTGATGATTTTAGCGAATGGGCAGATAATGTATCAGACCAAAAAATGAAAGCGTCTTATTATCCGCGTATCAACAAGGCAGATGTTTTTTCTCTAGGTTATGTTGCAAAAAAATCAGGGCATACCAAAGGGAGTACTGTCGATTTAACTATTGTAAAAATTGAGCCTGGTCAAGCTGTAACTGAACTCGCCATGGGCACACATTTTGATTTCATGGATGAACTCTCACATTACTCATCTGCTCAAATTTCAAATGAGGAACGTAAAAATCGTTTACTGCTACGCGAAATTATGCAAACAGACTTTGACCCTTACGATAAAGAATGGTGGCATTTCTCTCTTAAAAATGAACCATTTCCAAATATTTATTTTGATTTTCCAGTAGCATGAATTTTGGTAACAGCCCACCCCTCCACCGTCATTGCGAGCGCGAGCGAAGCAACCCAGTCTTTTCAGGGCCGATTAGAACCATGTAAGCTCAAAAGCAGCGCTGAAAGACTGGGTTGCTTCGCTCACGCTCGCAATGACGGCAACGGGGTGAGCGGTGCTAATTTTGACCTGCACAGAGACTTAAGTCAAACACCATAACCAAACTGGTAATATAGTAATTTGATAGCTTTTCTCGTTCACGATTATGGTTTCTGTAGCAGAGGTATCATTCGTGAGTATCAATCCTGCCGTTAATTGGTAAGCTTCCATAGCCTCTACCAAGCCTGCTATTTCTCTTTCTCTTGTTTTATCATTGTCTAGACTCACACAAACCTGAACAGCAGTGGTAATTTTTGATTTTTCCCGTAAGACAAAATCACACTCCTGTTTATCTTTGTGATAATAGACATCTTTACCACGCCTAATCAACTCAAGAAAAACTATGTTTTCAAGCAAACGCCCATGATCCTGACTCACTCGAAATCCTACATTCACTGCCAATGCTTGATCAATAAAATAGATTTTTTTTGCATATTGTAATTGTTTCTTTAATGAATAATTATAACGAATGAACAAAATAGCATAAAAATGTGCTCTGCAAATAATCGCAATAATTCGAAACAGTTGTAGCACTCGCTAAACCTAATGTTTTTTTCAATGCATTAAAAGAACAATCCTTGCCAAGATTGCTAGCAAGGTAATAAACTAATTCCTTTACTGCTTGATGATTAGTTATTTTATATCGAACAATAACATCTCTATAAAGAATACTTTCATATAAACTATGTAAATAATCAGCATACTTTTGTTCTAAATATTCGGGTAATCCACCGTCATTCATGAATTCATTAAAAGCGCCTTTAAGTGTGCCTTTATCAATAGTAGTTAAGCGAGATTTTTTAAATGCTTGGAATCCCTTATAATTTAAAAATTCAGAAAAAGAATAAGGATAAAGATGGTATTCTACGTAGCGTCCAGTCAACCTAGTGCCCAACTCCATGCTTAACATGGATGCATTTGAACCTGTGATATATAATTTATTCCCTGCATCATGCAATCGTCGAACAAAACGCTCCCAACCTACAATATTTTGAATTTTGTCAAAATAAAATGTTTTTTGTATACCATAGAGTTCAATAAACAATTCATACAGTGCTTGAAAATCTTCAAGCTTAAAGTCAAAAAGTCTATCGTCATCAAAATTAATATAGTAATCGCTTTCAATGGCTTCATGACGAAGCTGTTCCAACAGGACCGACTTCCCTGAACGACGCAACCCACTGATAATGATAATTTGCTTAGACTTTTTGATTTGAGTTATATCAATATAGGTGTCACGCTTAACTAAGGGCGCAGGCAAACGAATAGCGTGTTGATCAATAATGATGTCTTTTAGTCTTTGCTTGTCCATATAAGTATCCATTGGAAATAGATACTTATTATAAATAGTTTCCATTGGCAATGGAAGCTTTATAGGTTGGATTATCCTAATTACATTAATAAACAATGGGTTATACTAACTGAGACACCGTTAACCGAATTAACAAATGCGCTAAAAGAAAAACAGTCAGCGAAATAACATAAAGACCGACAAACCAAAGCACTTTCTTTTTCATAGATTAATACCCAATTTGCGTCACTTTGCCCCTAAAGATTTTATAAGAATAATAAGTGTAATAAAGCAATGGCGGCATCATGATGCAAACACCAACTAACATAAATAATAATGATGACCTGTCAGCTGCGGCTGCCATATATGTCATTTCTCTAGGAACAATATATGGATAGCAGCTAATAATAAATCCGAGGTAGCACATTAAAAACATGCCGATCGCGCTCCAAAAAGGTAAATATTCGTATTTCTTTTTGATAGCAAACCGGTGAGTGAATAACAAAAGCAGTGTAGCAATTGGCAATATGGCTAAATAAGGCATATTTTTAGGGTTAAACCAACGTTCCATGATGCTGTGATCCAAGAACGGCGACCAGACGCTCACCATCACAAAGCCGGCTAAAATTAAATATTGAATTTTTCCTGCTAGCGCATAACTTTTTTCTTGTAATTTTCCTGCTGTTTTTATTATTAAAAAGTTTGCGCCTAGTAAAACATAGCCGCATATCAAAGCAATGGCGCAGGCAACGCCAAAAGGGTTAAACCATTGGTCTATGGCTCCTGCGCTCGCAGACAAGTTAAAACCTTGCACGAATGTGCCTAGAATCAAACCTTGAGCAATGGTTGCAAATACGGACCCTAAGAAAATACAAATTTCCCAAAAGCGTTTTGTCTTGATAGCTTTTAAACGGAATTCGAATGAAACACCACGAAAGAGTAGTGCAATCACCATAATCAAGATAGGAATATACATTAAAGGTAAGATTGCGCTAAACGCTGCAGGAAATGCACCGTATAATGTAGCGCCGCCGAAGACTAACCATGTTTGGTTGCCATCCCATACCGGCAAAATGGCGCTCACTAATAAATCTCGTTCTTTTTCATCCTTAAAAAAAATGGACATAATGCCGATGCCAAGATCAAATCCGCCTAAAATGACATACATGATGACGCCAAATGCAATAATGCCACACCAGCTTAAAGCGAGAATATTCATTATAAATACTCCGAAAAAGAGGTCGGCATATATTGGAAGGGTTGACGAGATCCTTCACTTTCTTTGATATCTGCAGGGCCTTTGTGTAATGTTTTATGTAGAAAATAAAAATAGAAATAGCCGAAAATAATACCGTACACGATAAAAATTAATCCAAATGAAATCATGACATCGCGCAAGGATACCAATGAAACAGCATTTGCTGTTTTAAGTACGCCATAAACGATCCAGGGTTGGCGACCCATTTCTGCAGTGATCCAACCACACCATAAAGCGATAAAGCCTAATGGTGCTGATAATACTGAACTGATTAAGAACCATCGCGTATCGTAGAGGCGTTTTCTAAATCTTAAATAAATGGCGATCATGGAGAGTAGGAGCATGAGCATTCCAATACCTACCATGATTCGAAAACCGAAAAATACAGGAATCACTGAGGGTTGATCTTGAATTGACACTGTTTTTAAGCCGGTCAAAACACCATTCCATTGGTGTGTATTAAATAATGCAGCGCCATGAGGGATGCTTATTTCCCAATGGTTCATTTGCTTTTTTTGATCTGGAATAGCAAATAATATGAGTGGCGCACCTGCTTGAGTTTCCCAAATGCCTTCCATCGCTGCAGTTTTTAAAGGTTGATTTTCATGAACTTGCACTCCGGCCATGTCGCCGATAAATATTTGCAATGGAATAAGAATCAACAATACGATCCAGGTAAATGAAAAACAGGTTTTAGCAAATGTGATGAATTTGTTTTTTAATAAATAATAGGCTGAGACGCTGCAGATGACAAACCCTGCTGAAATATACGAAGCTAGCAACATATGAATAAAGCGAGGGAAAGTAGCTGGGTTAAAAACAACTTGCATCCAATCAGCGACTTTGAAGACGCCGCCTACTTGTTTATAACCAATCGGGTGTTGCATCCATGTGTTGGCAGACATGATCCAGTAAGCAGATAAAGTGGTGCCGATCACAACCAGCAACGTTGCCAGATAATGCAGCTTGGGCCCAACACGATCCCAACCGAATAACATGACACCTAAAAATCCGGCTTCGATGAAAAAGGCTGTCATGACTTCGTAGGTAAATAATGGGCCTAGCACTCCCCCCACTGCCTGGGTAAACCCTGCCCAATTTGTACCTAGCTGAAACTCCATCACAACGCCTGATACCACACCCATGCCAAAAGTTAAAGCAAATATTTTTGTCCAAAACTTACAGATCGACAGGTATAGCTGATTTTTTGTTTTTAACCAGATGGTTTCCATGGAAACGATAAATAATGCAAGGCCAATACTAAAAGCGGGGAATAAAATGTGAAAACTGATCGTGAAGCCAAACTGGATGCGTGACAATAATGCGGTGTCTATTAACATGGGAATGTCCAGAATAAACCGTATTTGATGGGGGAATTGTACACTAGAAATGTCTCAGTGGGTTATAGTATTTCTAACCCAATTATTGCTTAGGACACCTCTCCCCTTATGGGCCAGCTATGACCCACAAGGGGAGAGGTGTCCTAAGCAAGCAACTTTGTAAAGATTGCCCTAATGGCTAATCTTTAATCTTTCAAATTTTACTTTCCTAAAAAATCTCAGCATAAGAATGACCGCCGTGCTACCTAGCCCAAACACTAATCCATACCAAACACCGGAAGCACCTAAATGGGTATGCATTGAGAGATAATAAGCAGACCCAATGCCTAATACCCAATAACACCCAATACTAAACAGCATAGGCACAAACGTATCTCTTAATCCTCGCAACGCCCCATTAGCAACAGACTGCATGGCATCAAAACAAAGAAAGAAAGCTGCAATACTTAAAAATAAAACAGCTAGTCGATGAACTTCTTTAAAGTCCTGCGATCCTTTTTCCAGAAAAAGGGATACCAGAAAATTAGATTGATAAATAAAAATGACAACTACTACTACTGATATCAAGAACGCAATGCTAAAACTGATTACTGCTGTCTGCCGCGCTTTCACAAAATCTTTTGCGCCAGCTGCATGGCCTACGCGCATTGCTGTCGCGACAGATAAAGCAATCGGTATCGCATAAGCAATATTTGTGCATTGCATCGCAATTTGATGCGCAGCAAGGGCTGCAACGCCAAAATACCCGATCAAGATCGATGATGTTAAAAACATACTGGCTTCTACTAAAAATAACGCACCGCTTGGAAGACCAATATGTAACATATCATTAAATTTTCTACGATTGAATTGAAGTGACTTTAAAACAAGATATTCTTTTAATAGTATATGTTTTTTACTGTAGAGCAGCAGACACAGAAACATAAACCACATTACCAAAGAACCACCATAACCGATCCCCGCAATCCCCAGCGCAGGCAAATGGTATTTTCCATAAATTAAAACATAATTGGCTGCAAATGTGAGAGGAATTGATATCAATGAGACAATCATCACAACCATCGTCAATGAAAAAGCGGCGATAAATTCTCGCATGACTAAAAATAACAAAAATCCAGGAAGACCCCACACCATCCCGTGTAAAAGCAATGCCGTATCCGCGACTACAATCGGATCTTCACCAATTCTTAATAACATTAAAGGCGTGAACCACAGAACTAACATGCAAGGAAGAGATAAGAAAAAAGCCAAATACAAACCATGATGCATAATGGATTTTATATTACTCAGCGTACCGGCGCCTTTTTCTCGCACAATAAAAACACCGACGGCACTCAAAACACCCATACAGAAAATAATAATAGTAAAAAAAAGAGCTGTCCCTAAAGCGCCTGCTGCAAGCGCTGTTGGGCCAAGCCAGCCCATCATCACTGAATCAATAAATTGCATACCGCGCTCGGCAAGAAACGCTGCCATTAAAGGTAGTGCTATAATAATGATTGCGTTAATTTCAGTTTTTTTTGTCATCTGATTCTTTAAATTTTTATTCTAAAAATGAACGATAATTAACCTGAAATATTTTTTCAATGCGCTTAGCAACTATTCGCCCGATAGTGCGAGTACCATTTTCCATTTGCGAGACATCTGACTGTGTAACCTTAATTTTTTTTGCCAGCTCACTTTGCGTTAAGTTTTCGCGCACGCGAATGCCACGAAGCAATGCGCCAGGCTTTGTATATTTTTTATTTATCTCTGCAAATACTTTATCAGTACCAACGGCTTCGGATGAAGGAGATAAGCGGTATTGATCTGCTACTTTTTTTGGAAAAATATAAACAACGCCTGCATGACGTACTCGAATTACTACACCCTCAGATTTAGTACGGTGCGTTCTCATGTGTGCCGACATAATATACCTCGATACATTTTTCAGTTTTATATACATCCCAACAACACACATAAGTTGGGTTACCATTTATTAAGTGACAGTGCCTTTTGTCTTCCTGTCGTTTACCGTTTAATTTACCATAATTATGCCAATGCCGTCCTGGTGCCGGGCCAGTTGTTTTTAAATTATCAATAAGCAACTGCAAAGAGAGCAAAGTTCGCTCATCAAGCTGCATGGCTATTTTCTCTACTTTTTTATTTTTAAAGCTAACAGTCCAGCTCATTCAGTATATACCATAATTTGGAATATTGCAAATTATGCAATACTCGCAGCAAAAAGTAAATAAATTATTTTATTAACGAGAATATAACTATATTGATTAATTGGGATTTTCCAAACTCAACACGCCAGCGTTATAGTCATACGCAAATAACTCGGCATACCGCCCCCACTCGATGACAGTACTCAAAATACGAGACGCTTCTTTTTCAGTTAAATAATCTTCTAGCAATGAAATGAAATTCTCTTCTAACGCGCGGTGGCGTGGATGGCGGGTAAGTTGATCATAGATATAACGGGCGAGTGGCACGTATTTTTTTAAATGTTGTGAAAATATTTTTTTCCGATCTAAAATAGTTGCTTCAACAAATTCTTTGCCTGCTTCGGTAATGGTGATATCACCCTTTGATACTTTGGCAAAATGTAAAATCTCTAATAATTCAGTCAGCGGAAATAATTCATCAATATCTAACATCAATGTATCAGCCACGTCTGGCAAATCCATTTTTCCATTATTTTCTGGGGCATTCAGCGTTTCCAGCAAACCTGTAATTTCAGCGACATTAGCTTCTGGTAAGCGATAACCTAAATCAATGACTTGATGCCCTTCTGTTGCACCTTCAGCCAACGGCTGTGTTGTCATCAGTGTATATACACGATCAATCTGATTTCTAAAACGGGTATCCATGTCATTGCGAGGATGCGGCAATGTCACCTTCAATTCACCACGAATAGAACCAGGATTGCTATTAAATACAATAATGCGATCTGCTAACAAAGCGGCTTCTTCAATATTGTGTGTGACAAACAAAATTCCATGCAAGCCGGTTTTTTTAGTTTGCCATAAATTCAGTAAATCGCTTTTTAAGTTATCAGCAGTTAAGACATCCAACGCTGAAAAAGGTTCATCCATTAACAAAATATCTGGATTAACAACTAAGGCGCGCGCAAAACCAACACGTTGTCGCATACCGCCTGATAATTCTTTTGGGAAAGCCGTTTCGAAACCGTCTAAACCGATGGTATCAATCGCCTTCAGTGCACGTTCACGACGCTCATTACGCTCAACACCTAATGCTTCTAATCCAAGCTCTACGTTTTGCAATACAGTAAGCCATGGTAATAACGCGAACGTTTGAAATACCATGGAAATACCACGCACAGGACCAAAGACAGGTTGTCCACGATAGAATACAGTGCCCGCACTTGGCTGCACTAATCCGGCAATAATACGCAATAAAGTCGATTTACCCGAACCAGATTTACCTAAAATAGCAACGATTTCGCCTTCATACATACGAAAATTAATGTCTTCCAACACTAATAATTCTTGGCGATCGCCTTTTTTAAAACTTTTATGAACATTCACAACTTCAATCAGTGGTGAATTGGGCATAGTCGACTGATCTAAATCTTGCATAAACCATCCTCAATCAAGTGTGAATCGCTCTCTAGAAAGCTCATATAACGGCCGCCAGACTAAACGATTAAAAATTAACACGAGTAAACACATCATCGCAATACCCAGCGAAATATGAAGAAAATCGCCTTTAGCTGTTTGTTCTGTAATGTACGCGCCAAGACCATAAGCAACCAACTTATGGCCTCCCCAGCTCACCACTTCAGCTAGAATACTAGCGTTCCAAGCACCGCCTACAGCTGTGATTGCACCGGTAATATAATAAGGAAAAATACTGGGTAATATTAAACGACGCCAGCGCAGCCAAAAACCCAAACCTAAATTATCTGCGACCTGCAAAAGATCTTTAGGAATAACTGACGCACCGGCTACCACATTAAAGACGATGTACCATTGCGCACCGAGTATCATCAATGGGGTAACCCAAATATTGACATTCAGATGGTAAGTAACAATTAAAATAAAAACCAAAGGATAAAGTATATTCGCAGGAAATGCCGCGAGAAATTGTGCGATAGGCTGCACGATATGCGCCACACTGGATCGCTGCCCTATCCACACACCTACAGGCACCCAAATCAATGAGCAGACAATAACTAAAACGAAGACGCGCAATGCAGTAGCCAATCCTAAAAGAAAAACATGCTCTACGGTTGCAATGGGAATACTACGAAAAATAATGTTGTACAGAAACACAACCACGCCGCCTACTAAACAAATCAGCAAGCTATTCCACAGCCAAGAGATATAACGGACATAAGATGATGCTCGCAGAGGGTGCGAATGAACGGGCTTCGATCTCAAAAAAGTTATATTAACAAACAGATCAAAAATGTAGGTTAATTGTGTGCCTAGATAACGTAAAAACTGAGTTCGATGCAGCAGATTAATAACCCAGGAATGAGCTTCATTTGTTTCTTCAACGACCTGCTCTGTTTTAAATTTTTCAGCCCACGCAACTAAAGGACGAAATAAAAGTTGGTCGTAAACTAAAATAACGATAAACATCGTTAAAATGGCATAACCTATAGCGTGCATATTAGTCGTAGCTATTGCCAAGGTAATATAAGAGCCTATACCGGGTAATAAAATTTGTTGATTTGAAACTGAAATCGCTTCTGATGCAACAACGAAAAACCAACCTGCCGACATGGACATCATCATATTCCAAAGCAACCCAGGCATTGAAAAGGGAACATCAATACGCCAAAATCGCTGCCAGGCTGATAAATGAAACATTTTAGCGGCTTCATTTAACTCACTAGGAATGGAACGAATGGTTTGATAAAATCCGAGCACCATATTCCAGGCTTGCGAAGTAAAAATAACAAAAATAGCGGCACATTCAGGGCCCAATAAACTACCGGGAAATAAACTAATAAAGCCCACGACGGTAATCGATAAAAAACCTAAAATAGGAACAGATTGCAGAATATCAATAAAAGGAATAATGATACGCTCCGCACGCCGACTTTTTGCAGCCCAAGTCCCGAAGGTAAACGTAAATAATAAAGAAAAACAGAGCGCGATTAACATGCGTAAAACGGTACGCAGGGCGTAACCTGGCAACCGGTGCGGATCTAATGAAATAGGGATCGCCTGCCCTAATTCATAAGGCACAGCCATTTGCGTCGCAACCCATGCCAATAAAGTGATCACGCCAAGCACCAAGAGCAAAGCAATCATGTCCCAATAATTGGGATAGGCTTTGACCTTGTTACCATTCATGAATGTGGTGCGTAAAAAATTCATTGTTGACCTGTTTTTTTAATTAATGCATTTCAACTGGTAACCATTCAGCAATTGTCACTGCACCCATCGTGCCTGTCTTTTCCCAGATATTACGGTAAGAAAAGACGGGCACGCACGCGGGCACGGGCACGTTCACGATAAGAACGCGCTGAAATAGGCACCCAAACTGTTCAACTCACGCCGAACCCTTACAAAAATACTCTTTTTGTTCGCAAAAATACAGAAAAAATCGATTATCCGAACAATAATCTTCCGCCATCAACCGCTAAATCATGACCTGTGATGTAAGTCGCATCACTTATTAAAAACGACACCGCTTTAGCTATTTCGTTAGGACTACCCTGTCTTTGCATGGGGATACGATCAATGATTTTATGTTTAAGAACAGAAGATAGCTCATTTTCCCCTTCTGGCCATATAACCTGCCCTGGCGAGACCGCATTAACTCGCACATCCGGCCCAAACTCACGTGCCAACGTTTTGGTCATCATTTGCAGGCCCGCCTTAGAAATACAATATACCGGATAATCACGCATAGGCCGCTCGGCATGAATATCGATAATATTTACGATACAACCTTGGTGTCTTGCCAAATGAGGAAACGCTGCCTGAGCAAGAAAAAAAGGCGCTTTGAGGTTAATATTCAGCAAATCATCCCACTCAACGTTAGATATATCGCCTATTTCTGTTTTATTAAAAACAGAGGCATTATTCACTAATGCATCCAATCGCCCCCAGATTTTAACAGATTGCTGAATGAGCGGATCTAAATTGGCATGCACTGATAAATCAGCTGCAAGTATTGCTGCCGAATTCTGGCGCTTTTTATTGAGTGCCGTGCATAGTTTTTTGGCTTCTTTTTCAGAGAAATTATAATGCAAAATGACATTCATTCCCTGCTCATGCAATACACGCGTAATTTCTGCACCTACACGCCGTCCTGCGCCTGTAATCAGGACAACCTTAGCTTTTATAAATTTTTTATGCATATTGATTCCGATGTGCCGAGCAAAATATGATTAAAATCAAGCAAATACCATATACTAATTAAAATTAGCTGATTTTGGAATATAAGAAATTATTACACTATACTTATAGTATTACAGAATAAACTTAGATATCTACAGGAGTATTACACCATGCAATCCCATTATAGAACCTTAGGGGTAAAGCCCGATGCAACAAAAGCCGAAATAAGAACAGCATACCTCCGGCTAGCTAAACTAAAACACGGAGACAGACCCGGCGGTAACCAAGAAGAATTTAAACAATTACTAACTGCGTATAAATGCTTATCTGATGATAAAAAAAGAGCTGAGTATAATTCAAAAACAACGGCTCGTGACATTAGCTCCTCACAAGACCCTGAGTCTAAAATAAATATAACCCAAGAAGAATTCAAGAGATTCGAAGAATTTGCCCGCAAAATTCTGCATACTATTAACCCTAACAAAGAATATATCTATATCGGCGAGGCCTACAACATAACCAGATTTGATCACAATAGATTTAATATGTTCGAAATCGGATGCGGTGAAAGCAGCAGCATTAAGAATTTAAATTTAGGGGAAAATTTCGCTTTTCTGGAATTTATTGATTTATTTTTATCACGTCACAAGGAGCAAGTTACGCCTATACCGGAGAATGAGTGCGAGGGTCACTCTCGATTGCGATACGAAGCAAAAACCGTCAAAGAAATTCTTCGATTATTAGATTTATATGAGAAGGAATTACCCCAATACTTAGATAATTTTTTAAATGGATTAATC
>DHJK01000084.1:366-2625 GCA_002404295.1 Legionellales bacterium UBA4722 | reverse complement strand
AACTTGGATTGCAGTCATTTGCATTTCTAATAAAGCTTGTAAACGAGGGAAAGAATAATCTACTATATTCATAAAATCATGCGTTATTCTATTTGTACTAGTGAGGGTATATAAGCTCATTGGTAAAGTAAGAAGTGCGATTGCAATAAAGCTCACTAATAACTTATAACGAATACTAATATTTGTAATACGCATAAATTAATTTTTCTCTTTAGCAATGACTGCCTCACTTACCTTTTTACCTAAAATCATTCCTTGTTGAGCATCAATTGTAAAATGGATTCCTCCCCAAATGCGGCCCATACTAGCCTCATCGGCTGTCTGTAACCAGTATCTGCTCTGATCCGGAAAATAATAGCTTAGTACAGTTGCAGCAGCTGCAGAAATCGTTGAATGGCCTGCAGGATAGCTTGGATGGTTTGGAGTTGGCATAATAGTTAAAATGGTTGGATCTAACATAAAAGGACGTTTTACTTGATATAGATATTTTGAGTTAAATACAGCTATAACAGCATCAGCCATGCTCATCGTTAAGATAGAACGAACCAAGAGTACCTTTTGCATTGGAATTTTATGCAAAAATATATAATTGTTTGCAGCAATAAGCCATAACCCAGGAGGCGTGACAGTGCCAGGATTTCCTGCCCAAAAAACGACAAGTTTTGTTTGCTCAGGCGTAATATGCATTAATGCATCTTTGGTCAGTTGCAGCTGATGCTGCCATTCAGAAGAATTATAGGATGGCGGCGCAGGGGCAACAAACTTATTTACTGAATCGATGCGCCAAGGCATCCATGAACCCACCTCAATTCCATAATAAGGTGGTATCCCTTTCCAGTGCTGCTCAGCCGGTGTTAGTAGTGGGTAATCATGAATATTTTTTTCATCGGCTTTAATTCTAGCTTGAATTTTTACTAATACGATATTGGCCAGGGCTTGAGAATAAGGATCAGTAAATTTGACTGTCTGCGCTTTAAGATCAGCGCAATCATTTTCGAAGAAAAGGCATAAGGTTTGTGCGGAAACTAGATCAATATTTCCCATAAAACGTTTCTTGATATTCATTGAAAGAAAAGCAGCATCTCTTTGTGCAGTATAAAGATAAGCATACACTCTTGATGCTCGAGCATCACCTAGCTTATTATCTTTAACCAAGTTGAACATAATCGTATCCCATTTTTTTAATGCATCAATCATTATTTCCTGTTTCGAAGAGGAATCAATTAATGTCTTTTTTTCATTTTCACTATAGGAAAAATATGTTGGTAAGTCAGGAGAGGAACGAGATATGAAATAAAATCCAATAATACAAATCAAAATAATAGCTGTTATGACAGTCATTAAAAGAAATTGTTTTTTTGGCATAGCTTGTCTTCCTTGATTGTCATTTAAGTACTTATGGCTTTTTTAATATCAATAAATTATTACTGCGGCTCAATTCGCCTATATGTTTCATCCAAAAAGACATTAAGTAATTATATCATAGACAGCCCTGACGCATCACTTTATAGTTCACAATAAATCAACAAGTTAGCATATTGTCCGAATTTTTTCGTCGCGTTAGAATGACCACATTCCCAGGTATAAACGTCCAAATTTTACCCAAGGCGAGATCATAAGATGGATTATCATGAATTTTTCTTATTTAATTTGAAGTTGGCAATAAGAGTGATGAATTCATCGCTAGCCATAGCCAAGCCAGCAATTAATATACTGGCTTGGCAGAGTAATAACTTATTTAACATCCGCCTGCAAATATTCCAAGATCGTCGTGTAGACCATCGCTTGTAGCATAAACAGCAGCTATATTAGAGGCAATGCTCTTTTTATCTACTGTTGATATGATCAATCCATCTACATAACTATCACTCGTTAATTTAAAAATTAATACGCCATATTTATCGACTTCATAAGGCATAGGTTCAGATGAAAAAGCCTTTGTGAAAGTGAATCGGCGGGCAAAGTTTTTTTCTATCTGGGCTGACTCAGCGGCTCCTCTCATTATGATGCTGCATAAATGTGAATAATTTTCACCAGGGTAGTGTACGACCAAATTAATACTATTCTTATTAACCTTGCTTAATTTTATCATTGATAAACCATTTAAAGAAATCGAATTAACCTCAGCAGGTACAGCGAATGTGATATTAGATAGACACATAAAAAACAACAATAACCATTTTTTCATATAAATCTCCTTGATTATATTTTAAAAAAAGTAAGCCTGATTAATAGCAAATAAATTGTATCACTTCTAAT
>DHJK01000084.1:0-267 GCA_002404295.1 Legionellales bacterium UBA4722 | reverse complement strand
ATACTATCACTTCTAATTTATTAATAAAAGTATTGTCTCTCTTCATTTCAATTACTGATAAATTTGTACGTCACAGCTGGGTGGAATTGTTTTACCCTTTGAAGTTGGCAATAATGGTGATGAATTCATCGCAAGCCATAGGTTTGTAATAATAGCAGCCCTGAACAATATCCTATTTCTCATCTTTTAAATATGCTACATATTCAACATACATTATTTAATATAACGAGCTCGAAGGATTGCAAAAAAATTATCAAATCATGAATA
>DHJK01000178.1:9883-20129 GCA_002404295.1 Legionellales bacterium UBA4722 | reverse complement strand
AGTGCCATTAAAGCCTGACCCCGCTTCTTAATTGATCTCTAATAATAAGTCAAAAATCTAACTTATTGAAAAAAACCGGAGGTTAATCCTATCAGAGCTAAAGCGGCTTTTCGCCCTTGCTCTTCTGTTGGAGTAAAGTCTATCGCTACGGCAAAACCTATGTCACTATTTCCTAAGTTTTTTTCTTGACGATAAAATAGATAAGTTTCCATTTGTCGAGATATGGACGCTAATGCAATATCATCCATATGAACTGCATGTTGTTTAGGATGAGTTATTATTTTCTTTAATGTTTCATTAAGCGCATATTTTAATAAATATAACGCTAGCTCTAACTCATAATCTATATTACTCAATGTAATTTCAGATTGAATATTATATAAGTGCGTAAATTGATAATTGATAGGAGAAAAATCTATCTCCATAATAACTTTTTTATCTTCTAAGTTACATTCACATCTAAAAACTAGTAATTTCTTAGAATGATCACCCTTGTTTGTTATGGTAAAACTACCTTGAAATACAAAAGGTTTGTCCCAAATAGCAACTAACACTAATGTTTCAATATTAAGTGCAATATTATTTTCTTTCATTAAAATTCATAAATAGCTCGCAGTGATGATGATTTAATATTATACCTAATGTTGATTTAATATTACACCTAAATGCAGCAAGGAACTCTTGTTAATGAATATGCAAAAACCCTGTACGGGAACGATTATACTTACTTCGAGCACAAGATTAACTGGACTGACTGTCCGATTACTGGAGAGCCAATCAGTTTTTTTCTATATGAATCTGGTGAGTACTATTGATTGATGTTACCAAGTGAATATTAAGTTATCTCAAGCTAAACCCCATCATTTGGTGGGGCTTCAATTAATTTAAAAAGTAGTCGTGATTCATTTTTTACAAAATAAATCACGCAAAACTTTCAACAACGATAAGCTAGTTTTTACATCACACTGCAATTACGTCTTTGACTATCCGGTTTGTTTTCTTCAAGTGAGACGGGTTGAAATGGCTTATTTTCTTCAAGCGACACGGGTTTAAATGGCGCTGCATTTTCATAATTCTCCTGAAACCTTTTAACAGATGCAGGTTTTGGATGAAATAAATAGGATTGGATTACCGAAGCTAACACGGGAGGAGTGCCTGATGCTGTCATTTTGCATTCTTCGCTTATAATCCTTGGCAATTCTTCTGCTTCCTTGTTTGTTCCATAAATATTTGCAAGCTGTTGGCAAACTACAAAATTGGTTTCATTAGCTTTCCAACTGATAGCAATAGTGGCGGCCATGCTATTTATTTCTTCGCTTGAATATACCATAGAAATTTGCTGATCTGCTTTTAGCAAACGAGATATCGTTACTGTATTGCCTTGTGCGAAATCATACGCGGCTCTCAAAGGAGCCATTACAAAAATATTGATGTCCGTCATCGCAAGAAATAGAGCAAAGATTTCCTCACTTTGGGTACGTTTTTGCATAGAAAGCAATAATGCGGATCCACAGCTGACAGAATCATTATAAACGTTTGGATGTGCTCCTATGTTTAATAGTGCTTTTACTATTTCAGTACTTTTTAATCGAGTCGCATAAACTAAAGCAGTGTGATAATAACTTCTATTGTAAAATACAGGCTGATTAATTTCATCGGTATCTTTTATTGGTTGATGAGCATCAACAGAGGTAAATAAACCTTGAAGGAATGCCGTGAGTTGTTGCTCGGTAATACCTTGCGTAAGAAGATCTCTGAAAATGGGGTTATTTGTAGGTTGTCTGTCTTGCATTATTTCACCTCTATTATACTAATTTATCATGGGCTGGGTAATTTTAACACGCGGTAATTGGCTAATCAATTCGCTAAAGCTTATATTTTGTAGATTTCTATGGCGACAGCTCTTTCAGCTAGTCTTAATATCTTTTTGTTTTTCATTCAGGGCTACCTCATTAAAATAGCCACCTCTCAATGAAGCCAAACCTAGCCTTGCTCATTTAGTTGAAATGTCAAGACCAGGCTATTTCAGGTGGTTTATCGCTAAGCTCCGTTGCCCAACATTCTTTTCGGGTGGTCGCTCACATTTAATATTTAAGGATAATCAGTCTCTGATAATGCCAGGTACTGGACAAAGTTGTAGCAGCGGTTCCTTTTAATTAAGAAAAGGTGGTTTATACTTCCTATAATCTGATTTTTTTATTGCCTTACAAATTAAATCGGATTAAAGTATGCGCAAATCTAACCTGACGAGAAAAAAGCATGCATTCTAGCCAAAATAAATCAAAGCAACCTCAAGCAAGCAAAATGTTTAAGGCGGCTATAGCAGCCGAAAAGATAGATGACGCTATTGAGATTCTTAAGGATCACCCGTTTCTGGTGGGCGATGCAATGAACCTGGCAGTGTTGAAAGCAACATCGTACGATGACTGGTCATACATTAAAGTCATTGCTGAAAATTTTGTATTTAGCCCTTCTCATGCCATCCCTTATTTCAATGCCTTACGATTAGCAATTCATAATAGCAAGGTTGAGCTGGTAGAGCTTCTTCTGAAGCAGGGGGTCCCCACTTCTGATCCCGAAAGTCAGTTTTTCGGTTTACATGAAGCCGTATTCTGTCAAACAGAACAGGGGAAAATTATTCAATTGCTTCTCTCTTCTGGCGCCAGTCCAGATGAAAAAAATGATAAGAATTACACGCCTGGAGAATGGTCCTTTGCTCTGGACCGTCAGGATCCGAATCCCGCGGCGCGTAAAAAATGGTTGTTTGTAGCCTGGTTGGCAACAGCGACCAATCAGGGTGACTACAATAAAACACGATATGGGCAAGAATTATCGCTTGCTGCTTCTCTAGGTGTGCGGTGGTTAGTGAATCATCTTTTGGTAAACAATGTCTGCTCAACCTGGCAAGATGAGGATGGCGCCACCTGTCTGCATGCTGCATTAATTGGTAGACATCAAGAAATAATTGCTTTGCTTTTATCGTTTAATCCTAGCTTGAATGACATAAAAAACAGTAATGGACTTACCCCTCGGGAATATGCGAATCTGAATGCGCTTAACATACCTAGGACGGGCGAACAACCCCTCAGGGTTATATTTGATCGCGGATGGGAAGAATACCGCAAAAAAGTGGCTATGCAGGCTAAGAAAGAATATAAGTTAATTACTGCTGTTGCCCTATTATACCATTTCAAAAACATGCCAATCGATCTTACCGCCCATGTGACAAAATTTTTGATTGATGCAGGCCCTGTTGCAAAACAACAAGAAGTCTTTTTGAAGGTCTCGAATAAGGTGAGAGCTGTTTATCTCCGCCGCACAACCACAGCATCGGTGCGAGCTTTTTTGCAAGAACATAATGCACTAACACTAGTTCCTGAAGAGTCGAAACAGCTAGCCTGGAGTCTGCAGTCTATTTTGAATAAATCCCCTTATATGGATACCGTTCGCAATATCAATGCAAAAGTGACTCAATTTTTGGAGGAAAGTTCAAATCCATTCTCCCGAACAACTTTATTGATAAAGCAACATGGATTGCTTAAAACACTTCCCCCTGAAGAAAAAAGGATGCCCGATAACAAAAATCAACCACCAAAACTGAAAAGATAATAGTTGTGCTTTAGCTGTACCAAAAAAATCTAACCAGCTCATAATACTGGGTAATCATACCTTGGTTTGCTACAAATTTGCTACAGCGTTATGCATAGCAAAAATACTAAGGTGTGCTATACTACAAATGTAGCAAACCATTACTATTGTAGGTGACTAATATGGGTGTAGCGATACGAATAGATGAAACAATTTATAACGAAGCCAAAAAGACAGCTCGAGCTGAATGCAGGTCTATTCCTAATCAAATTGAATACTGGGCAACGATTGGGAAATGCGCGTTGGATAACCCTGATTTACCTATTGAGTTTGTAAAAGACCTTTTAATTGCAAAACATCAGGATAGATCCCTAGCTGAACCATTTAAGGTTGAGGAATAGAAGTGTCGGAAATAGTAATTAATCAAATGCCTGGGTTCAAAAAGGCCTATAAAAAATTGCATTCTAATGAGAGAGAAATAGTTAATGAGGCCATTAATGAGATAATTAAAAACCCAAAAATAGGTGAAGAAAAAAAAAGCGATCTTGCGGGGATATTCGTTTATAAATTTAAATTCCATGCAAAGGAGTTTTTATTAGGATATGAATGGTACCCAAAAGAAAGATTATTACTCGCCCTAGGGGTTCATGAAAATTTTTACCGTGGCCTAAAGAAAAAACTATAGAACAATCGTAAGCTACCGATTAATTATTAAAAACCCAAAAAAATCGTAATATATACTCGTATTGGTGCAATACTGACTAACAAAAAAAATACTTATAGAAAAGGAATCACTCATTCTCTTCCTTTTGTTAGAAAGCGTAGGTAACTAGTATTCCTGCGTCGTTATTGAATGAAAAACTGCCATTCGTAATGTCTTGAATAGCTGGAACAAGCATAGTCGCAATAGTTTGCGCATTTGTAGTGGAATCCGCTTGTTTTGCTGGACACTGCGCATTGGGCACATGAATAAAAGTAAATACGATATGTAATTTTTTTAGTGTTTCACTCAAATGATAAGCCGTATTATTGCAAACAAATCCGCCTGGATCATGAGATATCACCGTGTTAGGTGGATTAGCGGGTTGAAAAGTGCAAAATAAATCAGACACAGGGAATACAAATCCACTTCGTTGTGGGCCGCCGGGAATAATGACACTACCACTGCGAATTTGCCCAGCGTTATCTGCCCAAGTATCATTATCCCAGTTAGTAGCTGCCGTTTCCAAACGCACTGTACAATACGCTTCTCCCATAGAAACGACTGCATCAGGCTGGAAATCATCTACACACTGCATAGCTTGATGAGCCGCAACATCATAAACCACCGAAAGATTGCAAATTCTTATCTCAATGGGTGCGCCTAATTTATTCGGAAGAATATTTTTAAGTTGAGCAGCTATTGCCTGAGTGTTATTTGTAGAGGCACCGTGAAAAGGATCGAAAGACGTTATTAAAAGACGAAAAGGCTTTTGGGCAGCTGCCCATGCAGTCACAGGTAAAACGAATAACACGCTGATAATTAATAATATTTTTGTTAATCGAGCCATATCCACTCCTGCTTAACTAATTGATTTGCCATAATAACAAATTGAGCATTTATTAGTCATAAAAATCATATTCACTATAATATTTGATCAGAATTGATCGACTCTATTGACATAATTACATGCTTAAATGATTTTTTCGTGACGATCTTGCTACAAATTTGCTATATGTAGCAAAACCCCCTGACTAATAAATATTGATTATAAAAGTGAATCGACGAATAAGAAGAAAATGCGTCTAATACCCCAATGACATCACCGTTTTCGTTATAAATCTCAAATGCGAAAGGCGTATAATCAACATGAATACCATGACTCAGTTCATACTCTTTTAAACCATCTTCCATTTTTTTCAGGGTTTTTTCTGAAATTTGGTTAACATAAGAAATTTTAGTCATATAGTTTACTCACCATAAATCGATTACCTCTACGCTAATCATCACCGCTTTACCTGCACCTGGATGGCCTATAAAATACTTGATTACACGTGTTCATTGCAATATCACACTGCTCGCTCTATTGTTAATAATTCATATCTTTTTAGCAAACAAAAAAGCTTGCTAAGTCTGTATTATAAATGTTCGAATGAAAGCAGGATAATACTCAATCATAATGAAGTTGATCTAATACATTTCAGCACAGCAACTAAACTTCAATTCTTGTTCAAAAAATGCAATAATATATTAATGAACCTCAAATAGGTATGTCCTATGAAAAATAGCAATAAGGTCTCAGATAATGATCTTCCTAATAAATTGATACCTTTTATATGGCGTTATTTAAAAAATAAAAAATGGTGCTTATTTGGGATTACCTTTATTGCAATTATTCACTCCATTGAAATGTCGCTTAATCCATATCTTTTAAAAATTTTAATTAATACAGGCATTCAATACTCGGATGATCAAAGTAAACTAATTAGCGCTATTATCATACCAGCTGCTATTTTTATAGCATTACCCATGGTTATCAATGTTGCTTTACGATTTTTTCAATACATTAATTTGTGCTTATACCCTTACATAAAAGCATCAGCGGGAAAAGATGTATTTACTTATTTACTACACCACTCACACAATTTTTTTCAAAATACTTTTACAGGTAGTCTTACTAAAAAAATAAATGATTTAGTCGAGATAGATTCATTAATTAGTATGGCAGGTGAATTTTATTTTCGCTTTGTTGCACTTTTATTCGCTTGTATCACATTGTTTCTCACTGTCAATCCACTATTTGGTTTAATTCTGATCTTTTGGTGTTTTTGTTTTATTTATTATTCTTATATCGCAAACAAAAAATCTGAAGTGTACGCAAGACAATACTCAGAAGATGGAGCAAAAGTAGGAAGTAGCATAGCAGATTCAATCGCTAATGTTATGAGTACTAAATTGTTCGGTAATATCACTGATGAAGTTTCAAAAGTAGAAAATGATATTGATTTATTAGTTAAAAGTGATAAAGCATTGCAATGGTATATTCTTAAAATGTCTTTTGTCCAAGGCACAGGTGTCACTTTGTTAATTGCATTTATGGTGATAGGGCTTATATATGGTCGTTTGCATGAGTGGGTAAGTATCGGTGATTTTGCATTGGTTCTCATGTTATCAATGTCCATGTTACAAATCGTATATGGCATTGGCCGAGATATGCAAAAATTCTCAAAGATAGTAGGAACGTGTAACCAAGCGCTCACTTTCATAAGAGTACCCCATGAAATTACAGACATGCCTGGCGCATTACCTATCCAGATAAAACAAGGTGAAATTAAATTTCAAAATGTGAATTTTCAATATGGAAAAAGTAATCCTTTATTTACTGGTTTAGACGTTACAATTAATCCGGGTGAGAAAGTTGGCTTAGTCGGTTATTCTGGTGGTGGTAAATCAACATTCATTAAACTCATATTACGATTGATTGATATACAATCAGGAAAAATCACCATTGATAATCAAGACATTAAATGTGTAACCAAGAAATCGCTCAGAAAACAAATAGGTACGATCCCGCAGGAATCCGATTTGTTCCACCGTACCATCATGGAGAATATACGTTTTGCAAGAATGGATGCAACTGATAACGATGTCATTGATGCAGCGAAGAAAGCACGATGTGATGAATTTATTATAGAATTACCTGACCAGTATCAGTCTTTAGTAGGCGAAAAAGGTGTGAAACTTTCAGGCGGGCAAAGACAACGCATTGCTATTGCTAGAGCTTTTCTCAAAAATGCGCCTATTTTAATATTAGATGAAGCTACTAGTTCACTTGATTCAATTACTGAACGCTATATTCAAGAAAGCTTGCACGAGGTCATTAGGAACAGAACCACGATAGTTATAGCTCATCGTTTATCAACATTAAAAGACATGGATAGAATACTCGTTTTTGTGAAAGGTAAAATAGTCGAAGATGGTTCTTTAGATTCTTTATTAGCGAATAATGAAAGCCATTTCTTTAAACTTTGGCATATGCAAGCGGGTGGGTTTATCCCGCCTATTGTGGAGTAAGTGTTGACAATTTAATCAGGGCTCTTCAAAATGCAAACACTTTCAATCGCTTTTATAATAGCATCATACACAGGTGATAATTCGTAACGTTTCTTGTTCTGGTTTATATTAGGATATTTATCCTCTATCCTTTTTGTAAGTTCTTGCATGCTTTCCTCTGGTGATAAGGTTTTTGGTATATCAGCTTTAATTTTTTCTACGTCTGGCATTATTTTTTCTGGATCCGCAGCTATATTTTGTAAGGTTACAATTGATATTTGCAATAAAGGGATATATGTCAGTATTGAGCGAAAACCAGGTATGCCTCCTCGGTGAGAATAGTATTTTCCTAGTATATCCGACTGCATGATTTCTATACCATAGCCATAATATGCATCTGCACTTTCTGTTACTAGATAGGGCTTCAGAAATAACTCAAGTAAAAATGTAGGGATTATTTTCCCATTGTATAAAGCATTATTCCATTTTAGTAAATCCTCTGCCGTAGAGATAAGGCTACCTCCTGCGCCCGGAACTTCCATTGACTCATATCGATTAATTTCTTTTAAATTAGTATGTTGTTCTGCAATTTCATACTGATATCCACGAGCTAAATGTGAAAACCTAGCGTCAGACCGTATCAGATCATCTACAGTACCTTGAATTGCTAAGAAAGTTGACCGCATTTGAAGTGGATCGAAAAAGGTTTTTTCAAGATAGGTATCAAGACGCTGCTGAGTAATTTGTTGAATGATTATTCCTAATAAATAGTAGCCTGAATTACTGTATGAAAATTTTTCTCCTGATGTAAATTCAAGTTCATGATTTTTAAAAAATGAAACAATATCTGAATCTTTAAGAAATTTTTGTTTTTCAAAATCAGGCAAGCTAGTATAGTTAGTTATTCCTGATGAATGTACTAACAATTGATGTATTGTTACTGTATTTGCCCATGTTGGCATGGAACCATTCCAAATATCATGCTCTAACGGTAAATAGTGATCTATTGTATAATTCAATTCATTTTGGATAATGTCTTTAATTTCTTCATGATCATTTTTATAAGTAATTTTATCGTATAGCGCCCTTAGAATTGCTACAGCTGCAAATTGCTTCGTAACTGACCCAGCAAGAAGCTGTGTATCCTGAGATATAGGAATTTTTTTTAAGATATCAGCATAACCGAAATAATTTTTATAGATAGTATTACTATTGATTGCAACAATAATAGAACCACTATGTTGCTTATGATTAAGCAGTTCATCAATAGTATTTCTAATTTTATCTTTCGCTTCTTTTAAATCTAATTTATATTTCATCATCACCTCGTTTGCGTTTTGACGTTTCATTAAACCCCGTTTCTATAAATGCATTACGCATGAGATAATAAGGGAAACATCACTTTATTCTCATCAAATAACTGGGTTTTCCCTTCTTGAATAAAAAGCGCATCATCATTACTAATTTCTTCTGATTCATACGCGGACGTATCTTTTGGAGTAAATCCTAGTGTGTAAGGTATATATTTGTCTTTCCAGTACCCAGACTGGTACCAAGACTCAAAAGACAAATTAAAGGTTTTTACAGCAAGCTGATCGAATGCAAACCTATAGCCATCATCTCTTTGATACCCTACTAATAATGTGTACTCGTGATTGTTCAAAATTATTTTCATAAAATAATTGCCTCAATTTCTCATGGTTAAAGACCTAATTTATCCATAGCATCCTTTTCATATGCTTCATCTTCGCCCGGATATCGTAGCTTATCATTATAACGTCCAGTTTGCTTTGCTAAAGCCCAGATTAAACTTTCACCTGCTGGTAACGTATCTGGTGTTATCTGAAATATGGGGTCTTGAAATGCTTCATTTGCATTTATCACCTTCCATCCTTTATCTTTGAACATTTGAATTAAATCGCTTAAAAATAATGCGTTTAATAAATTATGATGCACAAGAAGGGTATGATTAGGACTTCGTCCAAGTAACTCTATAGCGAGGTTGTCATAATACTGAGCGCGATTCCATATGTGTTGAAGGTAATATTCTTTATAAAGTGTAATATCAGCATTTGGATCTTGAGCTAATCTTTTTTCAAGTCGCTCACTAATATACCAGTCTGAAGCGTCAATGGTAACACTCCCCATTTCATACCCATGCTCGTGGAGGAATTTTCTAAATCCATCACGTTTAGTGATTGTGTCGCCTTCTTTTAGATAGGGGAATCGAAATATTTTTTTAAAGTTAGGATATGACTGTAATAACTTTTCATTCCTCAATGTATCTTGTTCATATTGTTCTTCGGTGATTTCATTAATGCTTAAATGAGAGTAAGTATGATTTCCTATAATTTGTCCAGCATGATCCCAACGAGCAAGCAATGCACGATCTTGCGGATTATCCACTTGCGATCCTTGAACAAAAAGCACAATTTTTAAATGGTTTTTTTCTAAAATGGATAGTATTTTTTTATCTCGTATTTCAGGATTCAATAACGGCGTAGGCTCAGAATTAGGATTATCCATTGTAATGGCAATATTCTGTGCGAATGCTAAATTATAGGATAACAAAAAGATGAATGTTAATATAAAAATGGATGATAAAGTTTTCATTTTTCTTTACTC
>DHJK01000178.1:0-9788 GCA_002404295.1 Legionellales bacterium UBA4722 | reverse complement strand
GACTTTAAGTTTCAGAAGGTAAGCTTTTCTAATAATTTTTATCTAAAAATTTCTACTGCTTCTCCCTGCGTAAGAATTTTTCGTATCTCAGGAATAGCACAATCAAAGTTAATAGGATTAAATTTCTTTAAGTCATCGAGAATATTCTTCTTTTCTGAAAAACTAATTGGGGGAAGAAGCAATTCAAGCATCTCTACAATTTCACTACTACTCATACTTTGATAAATTGGCTTATCAATGGCTCTGATTTCATCGTCTGTTGCTCTATCCTGCAACATATTTAATAAAATTGTTTCCTCATCATAAAAATGGACAAGATTGGAAGCGAAGAAAATTCTGAAATCTAAATAGATTAATTTGCCTTTGCACACTCTAGAGTGAGAGTCTAAATTCAAAAGATCTTTAAATCCTTCAATTATTTTTTTTGCTCTATCTTCAAGATCAGAGTGCTCTCCAAAAAAAGTAGATAATTCTTCCTTCGTGAAAAACTTGTTAAAAATAAACTCTTCTTCCCATCGACTATGATTTTCAATTGTCGTCATGTAATCCTTAATTTGATCACAGATGTTCTTGATTTCTCTTAAATCCCTGAAATTAACTTTAGCGAGATAGACCAATATTTGACTTCCAGTTTCTTCTAGGTATTTATGGCAGGCAAATAAGTGTGATTCTCTTTTCATAATTAAATTCTCAGTTATGTATGTGAATATTAATTTCTTTATATCAATTCCATCTAGTCCAAGTCAGTCTTATTTTATTACACAAGTCTGACTTGTCTTTTTATTTTAATCTAGCATTTGCTCTTTTCTCGCCACATAATTAAATATTAACACCTGCCATACTAACAAAATAATCAATATACTAGAACTTGAAAGCATAATATTTTTTGTTGCAAATAAAACTTTACCTTGCGGAACGATTTCAGCTTTATTTGTATCTAATATGTTCATTCCAATATGAATTGCAACGGTAATATTTTCCTTATGTAGTTGATCTTTGGGTATCCGTGAGATGCTTAATGAAAATAGCGAAAAAAACAAAAAGAAGATAATAAGACTGATAGTTGAAACATAAGCAGCACGTGATGCTTTACCGGTAATATATTCTTCTCTCTCATCTCTTTCTTTTAAATTAGCCAAATACCTTAATGTATTATCTCTCACACTGGGAATAGCCACTAATATCACAAGAAAAATAATTAAAACTGCAAACCAAATCATGAGGTTCCAAGACAGTATTTCCCAGACGGTTTTGATAAACAAGCTGCTATTCTGTAAGACTTCATGTTCCGAACGGGCATTGCTCCAAAACATGCAACCAATCACAAATGGAAGTCCAATGAGTAGATAAATATAGATAAAACGTATCAGTTTATTCACGATGCACTCCTTTTTCATAAAATATTTTTTCAATATCGGTTTTAAAAAATTTAGCGATTCTAAATACCAATTCCAGTGATGGGTTATAATTCCCCTTTTCAAGAGCAATAATAGTCGCCCGAGTCACTTCTATAGCATCTGCTAAATCCTGTTGAGTAATACCCTTAGCATGACGTAATTCTTGGATTGAATTATTAATGGTCAATTTTCCTATTATTCTCGGCACCTTTAATTCTCCTAAGGAATGTATAATAGACTTTACATTGTGATTTGTAAAGTCTATTATACATTGCATCGATGATATGACAATCGATAATTAATTGACTCTTTATTAACAACTTATGAGGAACAAACTATGCATTTCAAGAAATTAGCTATAGGCTTATTAATTTTAAGTACAGCAGCAATAGAAACTGCTCAAGCCAATGAAGTAAAGCTTACAGTCAACAAACCTATGCAAGTTATTTATCAATTAGCTTATCAAGACAAGGGTAGTCAACCTGTGCTCAGCGAAGCGCACACAATTCAAGTCAATGATATTTTTATAATACCATTCGATTTAAACGATCATACAGCTGCAGGCGTTGTGATTGACTACGTCGATGGACATGCACTACCTTCAACAGCTAATCAGTTTAATCAATCTCAACAATGTAGTATCGCCACCAATACTATTCACCCTAAAGGTGAGTTGAAATTACGAGGGTATCCGAAAAAAATTGAATGTCAAATAGAGGGAGAAATGCAAGACAGTGCACTCAGCTCGTAACAGTATTGAGTGTAACTGCCACACATATAATAATGACCGGTTATGTAGCCGGTCATTACATTGATGTAAAAAGGATAACGACGTATTACTCAAGGATTTTCAGACTTGCACATTTAGATAGGTGCAATCTCTTTGTTAATTATTCCTTGAATTAAAGATTGGTTTGGAAAATGCAGATAAGAACTCTCATCATTTCCTTCACGATCAACATTCATCTGTGTAATGATCAGCGTGTTGAATTTAGGTAGATAAATGAATGTAGAACCATATCCGGGAAAAGTTCCCGCATAAGAAATCATTTTTCCTAATTTATTACTTTCAGCTATTCCAATTCCTAAACCGTATTTTGAATTAGGTAAATCAATTTTTTTATTAGGAGGCGTGCGAACGCCATCTAGCATCTCCTCAAGTTGTTTTGGAGGTAAAATGTCTTTTATTATCAATAAATGATTAATCCAACTTTCAAGATCAACTGAATCCATCACCATTCCACCACCTGCTGGCCCAATATTACTTAAATTTTTTGCGAGTATAGTAGTTGTGACATCTTGATATTCATCATAACCATGAGCCATTCTCTTTAATACATTCGAGCTGTAGTAGTTCTCATTAAAATAAGTATTTTTTAATCCTAATGGTTGAAAAAATTGCGCTTGAAATGACTGCGATAATGGCTGATGGGTAATAGCCTCAATAATTTTTCCAAGAAGAACATAATTCGTATTGGAATAATGCCAACCTTTTCCAGGTTTAAAATAATCAGGCTCTTGATAGGCAATGTTAATAAGTTCGTTAGTAGTCCATGTTATTGTAAAATTATTTTGTAAATTTTTAACCCACTCCTTATTTTCGGTGTAATTTTCGATGCCGCTGGTCATATTCAATAATTGCTTTATTGTGATATTTTTCCAACGAGGATATTCAGGAAAATAGTGGCCTATTTTATCATTAATATTAAGTTTTCCATCCGCTTCTAACCTTAGTATCATGGCACTTGTGAATGTTTTAGTAATACTACCTACAGCAAATAAAGTATTTTTTGTAATAGGATCTTTATTGTTTAATTGCGTAGTTCCACTTGTAAAAATATCCTGTTTTGCGGGTACTTTGATTAATATAATCACGCCTGTTACTTTTTTTTGAACTCTCCATTTATCTAAAAAATTTTGCAGGTTTTCTGATGAAGTATCAGAAAATGCGGTTGATATATTCCCTATTGATATAAATGACAAAATTAGTAATTTTAAAAAGAAATTCATTTAATATCTCCAGGAATTGAGCAACAATAATACCAGACTAACTATCAGCTGTAAATATTTATGCTCGGTACTATCTAAATTTTATCGCCTGTTTTAAATGCTATATCTACTACACCTTGAGGTTCAAACTGATCAACAAAATGTTTGTAAGACTCAATCCGGTTCTGACCGCCTGTTGTAGTTAAGAGTAACTGCTGACAGATTAGGGCTATATCTTCTACGATTCGCTCATGTCGATAATAGGCTAGGAGTGTCATGTTGATCTCAGTCTCTCCATAGCCTTTATAGAATAATGCTTCCTCGTGTGACTGATTCCAAACATTTGCAACGCCTCCGCCAATAAACATAAGATCGCGTTCCTTAGGCGCCATAATAGGCTCATCCCAATCCACTATATAAAAAGTATCTTTTCCATTAATTAATACATTTCCGCCATGAATATCAGAATGACATAGCACGAACTTATGTAATTGATCTTTGATTTTGTGACTCAACTGTTCAGCTTGATCTACTAATTGGTGAATTGAAGCCATGTGCTTCTTCATAAACGTCACTAATTTCAAGGCAACTTCATCACTGCTTGGTTCAGATTCGATATAGGTATAGAGTGACCGAACAGCTTCACGCCATTTTGGCGAATACACTTCCCGCCGAATCATTGATTGGACTTGTGGTGGAACATCAATATCGTGAACTTGCCTCATCACTTTGCCGAACATAATCCATTGATCATCTGTCAGATCATGGCAAAATCCATCCCGCCCCTCGACAAATGGGTACACAATCAGAGTAAAGTTATCAAGTTGCTGTGAGGTTTGACCGCTTTTTGTTTCGAGAGGAAGAATAATTTGTTGAATGCCTGCATCATGTAACAGCGATATTATAAAAGTGCTAATGTCATGGCCATGGCCACGTTTTAGCTTTACGAAATAAGATAATTGGTTTCGCGTATCAGCTTTATAAACGGAAGCATCTATGTCTGCACCCAGCGGTAGGAATGTAAGCGTAGTGACTTCAATACCATAATCTGAGATGAGACAATCAATAATGCGTTTATCTGAAATGGGTTGTTTTTCTATCATGTTAGAAGTGCGCTCAGTTAAGAATATTATTCATTAATTTTATGTATCAATTCACTGTCAGCAGTTTTGCACATGAAATAATATTCATGATAGTAGGTTGAAAAAATTGTTTATTCGCAAAGCTGTGACCCAAGCCTGGCATGACAAAAAGTGTTGAGCCTCTGATGGCTGCTTGTATGGCTTTGCCATGCGCTAATGGAAAAATGGGATCTTCAGCGCCATGAATGATATGAGTCGGTGCGGTAATTTGACTAAGTGCAGCTGCATATAAATCATAAGATGCCATCGTTGCTTTTAGATGGTTATTTGTACCTTCTGGATTTTTCATACGCTGAAATACCAATAAGGCCAATTCACGACACAGTACTTCATCGGTAGGAATACTGCCGCTATTTACTTTGGCGTTCCGAATAAATAATTGCACTTTTTCTTCCATTGACTCGGGTATGTTGTTAACAGATTCTTTCACAGCGTTTAACACACGAGGTTCAGGTGCTGGCAACGTATGGTTAGAGGCGATCCCTTGAAATGCATCAAGAGCAGGACGCATGTCCGTTGTTGTGACCATTAATGTTAACGAACGAACACGTTCGGGAAAGTGCGCACCCAATAGCATGGCGATATTGCCACCCATTGATCCACCTACTACATGCGCATTTTGAAGATGATAATAATCCATAATGCTCACCACATCGTTTGTCATGTCTAATAAAGTATAAGGATGAGTTTCAAAATTGAATGAAGTCGAGAGACCCGTATCCCTGTTATCATAACGGATAACAAAATAGTCATGCTGAGCAAGTTCTTCACAAAACTCAGTTGGCCAGAGTATGCCTTGACCGCCGGAGCCCATGATTAAAATAATAGGTGAATTTTCTTTACTGCCGAAACTTTCTGACCAGAACTCTAGCTCATCAACTTTAATCATTACTTCAGATTGGTGCGTTTTATTAGTAGTCACTGTTGTCTCCATGTGATTAAGTGTATAATTTTGAAGGTATCTTAATCTTTAGCTTTGACATAATCAACTATTGGCTATGTGTATCTGAAATTACAACAAATTAATATTATTCACGGGATAATTTATGCGTATTCATATCATTATTCACGCCCCTCATGACAAAGTAGATGAAAATATTTATAATGGCCTTCGAATATTGCATATTTGGTTAAGGTTTATAGATGCCTATTAAAAAGCACATCATTATATCTACTGCAATGGGTGTAGGACTTGAGCTTTTTGATTTTGTTATTTACTTATTTCTTTCGCCCATTCTTGCCTCTGTTTTTTTCCCCCATAAAAATAATGGCATAGCACTGTTAGCGACATTGGGTGGATTTGCCGCTGGATATCTTGCGCGCCCATTAGGAGGAATTATTTACGGGCATTTTGGCGATCGTATTGGTCGTGTTCGTACTTTGATTTTTTCGTTATTTTCTATGGCAATCCCTACATTTTTTATAAGCTGTCTACCTACTTATGCCATGGTTGGAGTTGCAGCTCCGATTTTACTCGTCTTATTTCGCTTTGCTCAGGGTTTTGCAATGGGTGGTGATATTCCAGGTGCTATTTGTTTTATTAGCGAGCATTTTAAATCGAAACAACGAGGCATCATTACGTGCTATCTTTTGTTTGGGATGAATATGGGAGCTGTGATGGCTAGCATATTAGTTGCTACACTCATTTCTTCTTTGTCTTCATCCGCTATGTTGAGCTGGGGTTGGAGAATTCCTTTTATAATGGGCGCACTCCTTGCAATTGTAGGTGTTTATATTAGGCGGCGCACTCACGAAACACCGGAATTTCAAAAATACCTTAGCATGAGTAAGCCTGAACGTTGGCCATTAAAAACGTTAGTGCGCACCCACTTTCGCTCAATCAGCCTTGGATTTGCGATAGCAGGACTTGCTGCTGGGATCACTACAATGACATCTCTTTTTATGGCAACTTATATGTCGCATTATCTTGGGATAAAGCCTGATATAGCTCTCTGGTTAAATTCAATTTCTATTTGTGCCTACAGTTTAAGTTGTTTAGTGGTAGGTTCTGTAATAGATAGATTTAATGCTTTGCTAGTTTTAGAAATAGGGTCAATTGCTATTTTTATATTGGCTTATCCTTTATTTATGCTCATATCAAGCCATCATCTTTTACTTATTTTATTGGGGCTGCTAATGTTTGCGCCTCTGATCGGCTCTATCATGGGATCTCTTCCCACTTTATTAATCGAACTTTTTCCAACATCCATACGATATAGTGGGATTGGCGTCTGTTATAATTTTGGTTTTAGCTTGTTTGCAGGGACGATGCCGCTTTTGCTTGTATTCCTTATTTCCATAACAGGAGTTAAACTGATGCCCGCATTTATTATTATGGCTCTTGTCATTTTAGCTTTTCCTTCTATATTTCTGTTACATAAAAAAATGTTGCCGGCAAAGCAAATTGATCTTGCGCGAGAACAGGCCATGGTTTAGATTTAATTTTTAGTAGTGAAGTAGCAGGAGCACAGTAAGATGACTATATCTGAACTAGATGATATTAAAATAATTTGTTCGTGGAATATCAATGCCGTACCATGGATAAAAGCAATACTAGGCAATGAAATTGAAAGTTGGCATGAGTTGTTGAATAACAATCGATTCAAAGATATTAAAATTTATGAGCCGAATAATCCTAAAACAATGAAACCAGCTTCAATAATATTTGAATGTTTTATTAAATAAGGAGGAGATTATGTTACCTGATTATCCTTCTTTAATTTTGTTTTTAACAGCAACCGACACTCTGTATCTTTTTAACTAGACTAGGATGATAATATTAATATGATTTTAAATCGTGATAAATTACAAACAACGTGGACTGAATTTTCATTTGTTTTAAAGCCTTCTATTCTTGGTGGCGTAGGTGTATTTTTAACGCACGATATGCCTGCAAAAACACCTCTTTTTTCTGGGAAACCCTCTTCAAGAAAAAGAAAAATAAAAATCAAGGACATTCCCGCTGATTTCCTTAAATATTGTATTTTTGTTAATGATGATGAATGTTTGTGTCCAGAACGGTTTGATTGCATGGGGATAGGATGGTATATCAATCATTCTAGTGATCCTAATATCGGAAAAAATACAGATGGTTTTATCACAATCCGCGCTATTAAAGCTGGGGACGAAATTCTTCTTGATTATAATGAACTGAATGAGCCAGAGAATTTAAAGGAAGCCTATTATAAAGCATCCAAAAATTAGACACTAAGCAGACTCGCCTTAATTGCTGAGTTATATTATTTGCCGAGCATCATATCGTTGACCACATCTAAACAAATTTCATCGTATTGTTCTAAATCGTTGTTTTCTTCCTTGATGGCTTGTATTTTTAGAATGGCATCTCTAATATCATCCGGTAGTTCATTGTTTGGTGCATCCTCACTAGGCCAAGAAGCATCGCGAGTTTTTTTATCAGGCCAACGTGAATAAGCTACCCAAAGATTATTTTCTCCTTTATGCAAACAGGAACCCATTGCGCCTCGTTTTTCTAAAAAATAATTAACAATTTTATCCCAGCATTCTTTATATATAGATTCTTGGTGTGGCCTTAACTTAAATTGATAAATGACAGCAAACATACGATTTCCTCTAAATTAACGACCCATTTTTTCTAATTCTAAAAACTTACCCCAAAGATTGAAAGTTTCCATTTGTTGTTGCAATCCTGTAGTAGCAAGCAATTCACGCACTTCATTGGAGCTTTGTCTAGATGGTAAGTCTTGTTTTGTGTTGGCTAAATTCCAAATTAATACCGAAGTAATAGTCGTGTTTAATTTAAGTTGTTCTAGATCGACATTTTCAAATCTATCATTCTCAGCATGATAAGAAGGAAGATAATGACTGACATCTTGATTAGCGACCAAAGTGGGTATGCCTTCTAATAAATAAGTATAATTATCAGTGCCAATAAACGCATCTGTAGTTTGAGTAAAGGGTCCTAATTTATTAATGGGAGCAAGCGACTCATCCGTTATAGCAAGCAGGTCTGAGCGCCCACCTAATGAGAAACCAGATATTTTACCAGATCCTATATCAAGGATAACAACAGCCTTAATTTTATCTAGTTCATTGATGTGATTAATCACATCAAACGTAGAACCATACAAACCCAACTCTTCTCCGCTATAGAGAACAAATCGAATAGTTCGACGTGGATGTTGGCCGAGGCGCGCCATTGCCATCATATTTCTTGCAGCTTCAATAACTAATGCAACATTGCAACCATTATCTTGAGCGCCTTGACCGAGATCCCAGCTATCAAGATGCGCACCTAAGACAATAATTTCATCAGGCTTTTCAACCCCTTTTATTTCAGCAATGACATTATAATTTCGCGGGTTTTCTTGTAATTTATTATTTAAAGTTGCTTTAAATAGAACGGGTTGGTCTGTTTTAAGTAATTCAATAATTTTCTGTGCTTCTTGTCTTTCAATGAGTGCGCACGGTAGATTGATTAACTTGCCATCTATGCTTACACTGTGTCTATACAATAAACTTCCTGCGCGATTAGACATCCATAACACACCTATAGCACCCACTTTCTGTGCAGCGCTCAAAATAGATGGCGTAAGAAAATATTCATTAAATAAATCTTCCATTGTATTCATAGGCGTGGTTGGTACAAGCAACCAATGCTCTTTTATTTTATCTGCGTGTAATAGGATTTCATTTGCATCTGTTGAATTGATAGCATAGATAGGTGCTTCTAATCCATTCGTGCTGGTTGACTCAGAAAATGGCATTGCGGCTATTCGTACTTTAGATACTTTATTCGTATCTGCTATTGTCATTTGACCTAACTCAATATTAGCCTGCCAATTAAGTGCGGCAGTATATGCATCTAAATATGCGTTATCAATTCCCGCAGCCATAAATCGTTGCAAACTCCATTGCATTGCAGTATCCATAGCAGTTGATCCCGTGGGTCTGCCGCCGATGACTTGCGTTAAATATTTCAGATCATCATTAAGCTGAGTATAGCTAGACGAGCGCGTTGCGATCAGATCCATTGATTGATCAGAATAAGCTGGTATTGCAATACTTGCTGAAAAAAGTATTGTAAGGATATGGCAGAATGTTTTTTTATTTAGTTTTAGCATTTCATTTTCCTTTTGAAATCTGTTTAGTGACACTTTCTCCGCACGAACTAAAATTTTCTCTTTGAAAATGATGATCAAGGCTCGGATTTTTAGTGTGTCTATAGTACATGGGCTTACGCAAGATCACAATATTATCTAATTAGTCGCTGGCGCTAAAT
>DHJK01000023.1:5581-5803 GCA_002404295.1 Legionellales bacterium UBA4722 | reverse complement strand
TACCGAACTCCGTAACAAATTAAAATCATTATTAAATTTTATATTTCTCATGCTTTGAATTGAACGTAATTACGATGCGTGGCATACTATTAACATTGGGTATTTCATATTTTAAATAGCTGGATAGTAAGGAAATAATGAAAAAAAATCTATTTTTTGTGTTTTTTATTCTAACCATAATCTCTGGTTGTGCGAATACTAATCCTAATTTATATAAAAATT
>DHJK01000023.1:0-5471 GCA_002404295.1 Legionellales bacterium UBA4722 | reverse complement strand
ATCCTAATTTATATAAAAATTATTGCCAGAAGGATTATTGGGGCGATACTAAGTTTGATATTTTTGGCAGAAAAAATTGTATCGGCGATGCAGGTAGATGGTTTGATGAAGCTAATGGACGGAGTGGTTATTACTGCATGAATCCCTCATGCTCACAACATGACGTAATAACTTGCAAGGATACTTGCTCTTTAAATTAAGCATTACTGCTTGTTAGCATTAATGCTATTTACACTTGCCAGATGAACAAAAATTGTTATTGGAAAACTCTTCTTCACCATGACATGTTTTTTATCATAAATTACAATATAGATTATATGTGAGCCACGCCCTAGATTATTTAATGTTAAATCCGTGCTTGGACTAGGCGTGCCCCATGCTTGGTCATCAACAAAAATTTGCAAAACATCTCCAGCTTGTAATTGTGGTTCTATCTTAACTTTTATAGGAATGACAGTTTGATTTTGTACGGTTTCCTGATTTTTTGGTGATAAGACTTCAAAAGTAACGTAATCTTGATGTGGTAATGAAGTATTTTCTATTGACGACGTTTGCGCTGATTTATTTTGTTGTATGCTCTCTTCCGACGAAGTGGATGTTGGTTTGTCTGTTCCAATATCCAATAGACGAGAATTATTTCCTATTGGTTCGTCAGCATAAATAATATTGCCATCTTGATCTGTGCTTTGGTAAATTGCAGCATTACACGGCAATATGAGCAAAAGCAATACAAATCTGAGAATACGCTTCATAAGTCACCTCTCACATAATCACTGCAGAATTAGAAGGATCAATTCCTGCCACAATAGTTATCATCCGCATGGATTGGTAATTATTATAACGGTCTGCCCATGAGACAATTATATCGATTAGTTTATAGGTGGGGTTCGTGAAAGGCGTTACCGTCCATGCTAAAGAATAGGTTGTCGTAGTGTTTACAATGTTTGCGCTGCCTGAGGCAATAGATTGATAAGAAGTATATCCCGTCGTATTATGCAGCACTTGAAAATCACGCAAGGTTTCTTGTTGTTTAGTTGCAAGTATAATGGCATCATTTTTTTGTTGAACCACGCTATTGTCATAGACTAAATAGCTCTGAAAACGTATCAATGCAATAACACTGAAGCTAATTAATACTAGCGTAATGAGGACTTCAATTAATGTCAGCCCATGATTATATTTTAAAGATAGTTTTCGCATGATTAATAATCCTTCCAACTACCAGTTACCTTGGCGTAAAAGTTCATCGAGCTTTGATTTTGAATATTAGATAATATAGTTGAATTATAATTAATTTGTGAACTGCCCGTCATGTTTAAGTTGTCTGTTGTAACCATGCCGCCGTTAATGGTTACGTTGCCTAACACTTCGGTTGTCGTTTTTCCAATAACAAAGATAAAGCCATAAATCGTGAGCGAGCCTTTTAAATCAAGATTGCCATTAACGACTAATATAACAGGTTGAGAAGCTGATCCAATCGTGGTTGATCCATTTAATGTTGTTGTGCCACTAGTTTGATCAATCCAAATTGATGTTCCTGTCATACCATTTAAGGTAGAGCTATAATTGGTGTCGCTACTGCTGGAATAATAATTTACCGCATTGTTTTTCATTGTAGTACTTGGCTGACCAAAATACGAGGAAAAAAAGTCGCTTTGAGAAAGGTTTTGTAACGTTGTATTATTTTGCGAAATGTCTCCAGCAATATGGCCAGCATATGAGCTTGAGCCTGAGCTTGTGACAGTTTGTGCACTACCGCTAATTGATACAGTCGATGCAGATTGAACGGTTTGATTGTTAGTAGTATTTGTTATTTGTGAACTTCCTCCTAAAGAAAGACTCCCTTTTGTGACCACAGCAGTTGTTGGAGGTGTTGCAAGCATGGAACCGAGCTGAATTTTTTGGCTGATGACTCGCACCGCCGAGCCATCACTACTTGTACCGGTTGAGGTAATTTGAATTAAAGTATAATTATTAGCAATGGGATTAGTATACGTAAAAGAATATTTACTGTTATCCGCTAAAACAACATTCGTTGTATTGCTGTTTGAATAAGCTTGAAGATAACCACTCACAGGACTTGCCAATATAGCGACAGAATTTTGTTTGAAGTAATTAATTCCATATTCCATTCCCGCTTCTGCTGCATAAAAGGCTTGTTTATTTCTGGCTAAGTTGCTAAGCATTTTTTCTTGTATTCGCCCTTGATCTGCTGCAAATATAATAATTAAGGTGGTCGTTACCATAAGCACTATAGAAATAATAAGCGTAACGGCGCCTGCTGATTTTCTCATATTTGTTTTAGGGTATAAATTTATCATTACGGATCCTGATGTGCTGTGTTAATGTTTTAGTGATAGATGAATCCTTTGTTAATGCCCCAGTAATTGTAATATCTACGCTACGCATTGTGAGTCCGCGAGTCCCGGGACCCGTTACGATGGTGCTTTGAGTTAATGTAAAAGTTAAGTTACTCACATTAATCGAATTTGGATCTGTCATATTTTCCCATGAATTTGCGCTCGCAGAGCAACTAAAAGCGGCACCAGGTGGTCTTCCTTGAATAATTTGTCCATTCAAGCGAAATCCATAGCGCTCATCATCGTAGCCAGATCCAATAGCAGGAATAGCACCATCCATGTTGTGATCATAAGAAAAAAGTATGCAATTATTAGCAACATTTGTGGATATATCTGTTACGCCTGTCATGAAGGGATTAGTATTTTGGTCTAGGCCAACATCGGCATTCGCGTTTGCCCAATAGCCTGCGCGTCTGATCTCATTGCCCATTAAATCTAACGCTGCTTCTAATTGCTGATTGAGACGATTAATATCAACAACCTTATTGTAATGATTCATGTTAGCGACAAAAATCGAAATTAAACCTATAAACAAAAAAGCATTAATTGCAAGCGCTACCATGAGCTCAACCAGACTAAATCCTCTTGCTTTTTGTGTTAACATCCTGCGTAACCTCCAATACCAGTAGAACACATTTGTAAACCACCCAACATGCCAATTGAAATTGTAATTAGCGGAGTTGCTTGCCCTGACACTGCCAAGGTAACTGAACCACTGGCATTTGCAGCGCCGCGAGTGCCTTCAAACTGTACGGTGTTTGCTGATAATCCAGTAATAGAGAGCGTTAGTTGTTGCGAACCTCCGACAGTTGCCCCTAGATTGCAATTATTGGCAATACTGCAATTACAGGTAGCCCCTGAACTAATTCCGTAACACCAAGAATTTCCGCTTTGAAATGAAACATAAATATTGGTATTGTTTTTTACTGCTTCACTTCTAGCATACTGCAAATCATAATAGAGCTTTTCTCCTGTACCACTGAGACGATGATTTTGCACTATACTCACTACTGAAGGGATGGAGATTATTGCGAGAATTCCTACAATAGAAAGTACTACAAGAAGTTCTAATAAACTTAATCCCCTTTCAATGTTACGCAATGGTGGCTCCTCCGATCTGTTTCATTTATACTGAAAGAATAACATAACCACATCTTAATTATACCACTTGATATAAAGGAGAGATCTGTGTTTTTGCGCTGGTGGAAGGAACGGAGCACAACCAATCTTGTAGGGCTTGATATTGGCCCTGAATCTATTAAGATATTAAAAATAAACGTCAACGAACATCCTTATTTAGTAGAAAATTATATAATTGCTCCTCTGCCCCCAGGATGTGTTGATAAAGATCAAATAACCGAATTTTCTGTTGTAGCCGATACACTAAAAAACATTTATGAAAAAGAAGAAATTCACTCGAAATCTGTGGCATTTGCCATCCCCCGCTCAGCAACAATCATTAAAAATATTGTTATTAATAATCAATTGACAAGTGAAGAGGTCGAGGCGCGTGTATGGATGGAAGCTAATCGTTACTTTCCTGATCTAGTAGGAGATATTTATTTAGATTTTATTAAGCTTGCGCCTTCCCTAAAAGATCCTAACCAAACGGTTGTTATATTAATTGCATGTCGTAAAGATCAGATTAAACCGTACCTCGAAGTTTCCAAGCTCGCAGGACTTACTCTTAAAGTTGTGGATGTAAATAGTTATGCACTAGAAAGAGCGCTGGGAGAAATGGGATGTACGCAATCAGGTCCTAATAGCACTTGCGCACTATTAAATTTAGATCGAAATTTAAGTACTTTGGTTGTTGCACAAAATCGCAATTTGCTCTATGCGCATGATGAAACCTTTGATGGTCAACGATTGATAACCCAGACTAAAGAATATCTTAAAAATGTTAAGGACGTCGCAGATGACGAAGTAGCATATTTTGTTTTGTTAAAAGAAATGTTAAGCCCTCACTTACGCCATGCTATGCACATCTTTTTTTCAAGCGCAACGAATATGAGCATAAGTCAGCTGTTTATTAGTGGCGATTGTGCCATTGTAGTGCCAAATCTTGCAGCTTTTATAGAACAAGAGATTGGAATAAAAACTACGCTTGCTAATCCTTTTGATGGCTGGGCAATTGCTAAAAATATTGATGCAGAAGTGCTTAAACAAAATGCGCCCGGCTTAGTATTATGCTGGGGATTGGCTTTAACAGAACTTGAGCAATTAAAGAAAAATCATTTAAAGATAGGAAACAATTAGATGGCACTCATTAATTTATTACCATGGCGAGAACGAGCGCGATATGAAAGTAAAATTCGCTTTTTTATTACGTTAACCATTGTTATTGGAATAGCGCTTTTTATTTCTGTTCTTTATCATTTTTATTTTACTAGCTTAATTAGCCGACAAATAAATAACAATAATTTGTTACGAGCTGAATTAGATCAAGAAAAAGCATCCCTTACTTCATTAATGAATAAGAAAAAGAGCCAAGCCGTTATTACAGAAAATATTAATTATCTTTTTTCACTTTATGAAAGCAACTATAATGTCGTACGTTTATTAAATGAATTAGCAAGAATTGTTTCCGAGTCAATATTAATTACCGAAATTAAGCGTGAAAAAGATACTATTACCCTGCTAGGAAAAACTGAATCTAACTTGCAAGTCTCACTTTTTATGGAAAATATTGCTAAGTCAGCTTTTTTTCAGAATCCTATTTTAACCGAAATAAGTGGAAAAGATGATAAAACAGTCGGTGATGTCAGAAATTTCAAATTGAAATTTCAGCTGAAAAATACTATAGGAGGCCTAAATGGATAAGGCTTCATTTGTAAAGTTTTATGAATGGACAACATTTTTTCGCGTTATTTTTCTTGTATTAGTTTGCTCAGCTATTTTTTATGGTTTTTATTTTTTTGATATCTTGTCATTAACACAGGATTATAATAATAACGAGCAAAAATATAGTGATATTATGGCCTCGATTCAGTCAACGATTAAGAAACAAATATCTATAAAAAATGAAATTAATCATTTTGTGCAACAACAAAGTCTTTTTGCTCAGTGGCAACAAAAAATTGTTAGCTCCTCAAACATACCCTCTTACAT
>DHJK01000211.1 GCA_002404295.1 Legionellales bacterium UBA4722 | reverse complement strand
GGATAAGATTGGAATTTTAAATTCATCCTCTGATGGCAAGAGATCTCTTAAATTATTTCAAAATTCTATACTGCAGCTTGCAAAAATACTCGGTGTAAGTACGCCTGAATTAATCGAAATCAAAAAAAATATTTATTATGATAGTGATGATGCGTTTGCAAAAACACTGGAAGATCATTTATTTGATTCTGAAACACCCTCTGTTAACACAGATAAAAAGAAAAAAGCTCGAAAAAATAAATCACTAAATGTTGCTACTGCTGAAATGAAGCAAGAGTTACCGCCAGCAGACATGCCAGAAGTGGCTAGTGATTCGGATGAAGTTGACTTATCTAAAATTTATAAAGGCACAAAAAAACCTACACCTAAACCAAAAGTAAAACCGCCTATTGAGACTAAATCACAACCCACGACTACGCAGAAAAAGCAGCTAGGTAAACCCGCAATGCGTGTAAACACTACTACGACTATCACAAGCAAACTGAGTTTAGTTTCTACTTCCAAACTTCCAGCTCAACCAAATCGTGATATTAAACCCGTCGTACAAAAACCTAAAACGCCAGCTAATCAACCTGTTTCGAAAAATAAATTACCCGTTAGTACCCCTACTCCATTAACATTGGCGAGTATGATTAAGGTCATTCCGCAAAAACAAGCTAGATTTCAGACTGCGGCTAGAGTTGCACAAAATAATACAATTGTGACAGCAACACAAATAACTACACCACCCGCTACAGATATTTCAACGCCAATACATATTTCTCCACTGATGGAAATATCGATACCAAATAATATTACATCACCGATAGAAACACCAGCGCCAGAAACAACAAATACAGATCTATCATTGACGCATATAGACATACCCACAGATGATACTGTTCCAAAAACAGAAGAACCTCCAACATCTACCTATCTAGCCGAATTAATAGGACCTGAATGCAACACATCATCCGATGAAAAATTAGAAACGAAATTTGAAAGCAAAGGAGATGACCATTTCAACTCATATCAAACTCCTTTATCATCACTCACATTTTTCAACAATAATGTGGCGGATGCGAAGGATGTGAATGATGCGAAGGATGTGGATGATGATTTTGTAGTGACTCGAGATCAATTTCCAGAGGAATTTTTGAAGTTTATAACGGATCTGCATACCTTCACCTATCCTGTGGCTAAAAAACATTTTTATTTAACTGGCGGAGCTATTACTTGTCTTTATGACAAAGAGCATAATGACGGCGGTGACTGGGATATAGTCGGTTTTTGCAGCATAGAGTTTCTTCGTTCTCAATTAGACATTCGAAAATATAAACATGAGGTAAGAGGCATCCATAAAATCATTCACGTCACATTACCGTTGCAGAAATGCGATCTTGTCTCTGTAAAATCAGCACCCACTCTTGATAATCTCGCTGCATTGCAAATTAAAGCAACTGCCGCCTACGTACGCGCACGCGAACCTGATGGTCTTTACTATATTAATAAATTGAAAAATATTTGTGAAAAAATACCGCTTTCTCCTGAAATGCTCGCTAAATTCGATAAAAAATTAAAACCTAATAAGAATGCTGTCAACTTATCCCATGAAAAATTAGATCGCATTAAATTATTGATACATCCCTATCGCGTTCATCTTAAATCAATCAAAGTAGAGATTACCTGTCTAAATCCTGCACATTACAATTCCTCCATGAGCGAGTCGACACTCATCGAAAATAATTTAAATGAAAGAGACCTGACACCTGCAGCTGCAACGATTAAACTTGTACCGGAAGCGAAAAAATATACGATACTGGGATCTGAAAGAGTTCTTCTTTCGCTTAGAAAAGGGAAAATCAAAGCTGTTAATACGGAGACTACTATTTTTGATGATTTAATTCAGATTTTCCGCTTAGCCAAAATAAAATTAAAGCATAAAAGATATAAACAAGATAAAAGGATCACGAATCTTATTAACTTTTCTGATGGGAATTATATCGTTACTCTCTTCAATGCTTTTATATTTAATTCTAAAGACCCAGAACTGAATAAAACACACTTTCGTCAAATAGGTAGTAAATTAGATGAATTGTTTACGAGGTTTGATACGCATCAAGTGGTGAAAGAGTTGCTTGAATCAAATGTCATAAAAGGATTAACGGGCATGCCTAATATTGATATTATTCTGAAAACAACTGCAATGCTGGATGATTATCTCGAAATTCTTCCTAAAGACTCTAAAAAATTAGGCTTTTATTATTTTCTGTATGCTATTGCGTGTCTATCCAAGACTAATTTTAATCCTCAAATACTTGAGTTGGTGCAAGATACTTTACACACAGCCAATGAGAAAACTCTTTTTAGTAATCACCTAAAATACATAAAAAGAAATATGTCATTTAGCATGGCACAGCCGACTATTCAAACTGAAACTGCTCCGCGTCCTGAATTTATTAATTTTATGGCGGATATTAAATTTCATTTTGCGAGTCAAAGGGCAAGAGCACTGCCTACAGAACAAGTGCGTACAACACGATTTCGAGTCTGCTAAAAAAGATGGGGGGTTTCTTCGAGATCCCCCCATCCTTTCTCCTTCCCAAATCTCAACCGAGCCGCGATCGTTAGGGGGCGTCACTGTTCTTTAGTGCAGTTCAACATTGACATAAAAATGTGAGCAGTCTGTGGTATCACGACACAATATCAGGGATTAATTATCGGTATTGCAGGAGCAGGGTTATTGAGCGCGGGTCTTAGTTATCACTTTGGTTGATGCTAGAGCGAATCGTTGCATGAGTGATCATCATTCATGCGACGATGCTATTGATTGGGTCCCTTTCCCCTCTAGGCTAAGAACCTTTTGCTGTAAACTTTGGTGCTTCTATCTTGCTTTCAGCAACATCATCCTCAATCTGCTCTACTTTGCAAGCCGGCCTTCTTGCACTTGAGTAGGGAGACTTAAAATAAGAATAAATACAATCCGAAAGAACGGAGGGAAATGGTAGTAACTTTTCTTTCGCTATATATTTAAATATTCTTTTCTCAATAGCCTGAATTCCAGTACCGCACAGAACTGCAAAACAAATATCTTCTATATCGTTGTCATCAAGTAATTTATTCTCACGCTTTAAAGATAAATAAGCTTGAAGAATTTCACGCATTTCTTCAGGGCTTCTTGATAACATGCATTCCACTATTAAATCATCTATAAGTTCAATTTCATCTCGATGTTGGGCCAGCAGCTTACAACCTTCAAGTGCTTCAGCACTGTACTTACAGCTAATAATATTGATGACAGAACGAGGCGTAAGCACTGGTAGCTTCATTTCTGATTCACCTGTAAACATAACTTGAGGCAACATATTTTTTGAATACAATAATAACAATCCATCAATAGTGTTATTTATATTATTTTCAATTTTACATAAAGCTATGATAAGTTCAATGGATGGTTTAATTCCGTGATCCATTAATTTTCTAATCCCGTTTGCAACCATAGCTAGCAAACCTGGGTGATGAACTACAAGATCTATGACGTCATTCGTCAATGGTATATGAAACTCATTTTTAGATTTGATCAATAAATCGGTAATAGTATTTAATCGTTCAAAATTTTCAGACAAAGCAAGAATTAACTGATAATGCTCTGTGGGGATTCCTGCATTTTCTAAAGCCGATAAAGATTCCTCAACAGCTTGTATTTTACTACTTGATTGTGCTTTATCCAACAGTACAGAAAGGTTACTTGTAGCAACATCTGATTGATAGCTCATATTAAAAATAGTTTTTATATCATCAATAGAAGGTTCTATTAGCAGTTCAATTTCTTTAATAATTTTACTCGCAAGCGAACCATTCATAATGGCGAGCGTTATAATCTCATTCGTCAATGGTATTTTTTTATTTAATAAAATCAATAAATCGGCGATCTCTGTTGAATACTGATATTGTTCATATAAATCAAGTATCAAACATAGATCATCTGTCAGTATTCCTGCGACTTTCAAAGAAATAAATGATTCGATAACTTGTTGCCAGTTGGATTCAGAAGCTTTAGCAATGACCAGACAGATGTTTTCTGTTAGCATTATTCCAGCTTGCCTCAATCTTATCAATAAATTGATATACGTATGTGCATTGGCAGAATTAAAACGATGACTGTTATTCAATTGATATTGTAAATTATACGTAAAGATGGATGAAGCAATTGTGCCAGCATCTTTTCCAGTATCGACAAGACTTAAGTGAGCCGCTTGCATGAAGTTAGTATTATAAAATAAAACATCGCTATTTATTAAAGTACGTATAGCATTAGCAACATGCAATGCATTCTCGAGAGAAAAAATAACAGCAGCCACCATGACAGCATGTTTTTGATTTTCTTTTCCTAATCTTTGTAAACCTTGATATATGACTAGTTTGTGAGATTTATAGGGTTGAAGATCAAGCAAATCTAAATAGCCTGGAGCATCTATTGCGTATATATCATCTACCAGTTTCTTGAATTTATCGCGTCTATCCTGGTTGATTAATGTCAATTCTTCTTCATTGGACATTTCATTCCATCGATTCTCTTGTATACGCGCTAAAGAATCGTCTCTATTCACACGATTCACAGATAAAGGAATTTTTTCTTCAACACCATCATCGTTGGTAGAGCGTGTTAATGGCTCATTAGTTGGGACGTTCAAATTTTCGGGTACTGCTTTATCATCTTCACTTACGTTTTCGTTTTTTCTGCCAAACATAATTAGGTTCCCTGGTCTGTGAATTGTCTATTGGATCGGCATTTTACCATGACGTGCGTATATTTCAATATATACCCATTACACTTTCAAGATGCGAAGTTATTATCCTTCACTACGTTCATGATGACAAATCACAACTTGAGGTGTATTGAGTATATACTCACAAGTCATAATCGGGCATTGCGATTAAATGGATAGAATTTTTTGTCTGGAAGCTAAATTCAAAGGTTTCTATGTGACTAATGCGTCACAACTGTCAAACTTTCATACTACTAAAGTGTCTCCATCACGCAGTTGCATTAAATTTTAACATCGTTTATCATCACATGACATAACAGTAGGAAGTTGAAAATGCGATCAACAACACTAGATCTCCCTGTCATCACACAATCATCAGTCATAGATCCTCAAATAACAAAAACACCGTCTACTACTATCGTATCGCAAACAATATCAGATACACCACATGAAGAAAAAAAAGAAGAAATACCTGTTGTTGATAAAGATCAAGATAATTGGGTGGATTATAATGATTTACAAATACATCCGTCTTTACTTAATAGAGAAAATGATACCTTAGCAATACATAAAGATCTCTATGAAACACTTGGTATTATAGCTTTTGTAACACCTTATCAGCCATCAACTAGATGCAGCGCCGAGGAATTTGTATCAAATCATTCCATTAAGATGGGAAATATAGTTTATCGCTATGGCGAACGAAAAGCGATAGAGCAAGAGATGAAATGGAACACAGAAACATTTGCAACTTCGGATAAATTGCTGGCTCAATTGCAAAAACTCGCCGATGAAAAAGATCCTGTGGTTGGCCTATCATCCACAACAATACTGCAAAATACTCACGGTCTTTTCACCATTGGGAGCTCACCTATCTCTTATCAACCTTTAATATTACAAAATGGCATAGCTGATGATGGCTCCCCAGATAATTTTTCTTTAAGAATTTATCCTTTCGTTTCCAAGCGATCACTAACTTATCCCGGCAAGCGTTTTAAAAAATTTACTTTTTCTTTTTTACCATTTGGCGCTGATCTGCACGGAAAGACAATGCATCACGGCCGTGACTTTGAAGAAACGGCTGTTTTAACAGAAGCAATGAATTTTCCTACTGATAAAATCATCTTACAAATTCCGCAATATTCAGCCAGTTTTTTTGAACAAGTTCAATTGCAATCACTGAATTTGCTTATTTTAATGATGTTACGCTTAGGCGAGAAAGGTTTTGAAGCTGTTTGTGATTTACATTATGCTGATTATTTATTATATGCAATTTTATTATATCTCGATGAAAAAATATCAAAATATGCATTAAACGAACTCTTAGAAAAAATACTGACTCAAAAGGAAGTTATTGAAAAAGAACTCTTATCTTTTTTTAGTTCACGCGAGGTGAGGCTTTCTTTTCTTTCATCACTAGATAATGTGTTTTCTCAAGCAAAACCGGCCGACAGTGATTATGCAACGTTTTTTTTATCTCAATTAAGATTGCAAGATGAAGTTCCAGATGTAGAGAGGCATAATTTCTTTGTGCTCGTTCAACCTATCTTAGCTCAGCTTGCATTAAATGATTTGAGTTTAGTAACTATCGCTCATGGAATAAGTTTAGATTCGATAGAACAAGAACTCTTAACAATCTTAGAGCAAGCACAAAAAGAGGAAAAACCTGTTTTATTTAGGCGAGAAAAACGACCTTATTCTACGCCATCTATTGAGGATGACTTTACTATTTATGGCAATCTAGGAAATGATGCCAATGGACAACCTAGGTGGGCGTATACTAAAATTCCACCAGGCAACGTTGCTCATCTTTGTAAGTTACCTTTTACTGAAGGAGTACTTCTTCGTTGTGATAAGCAATTTAACCAGCATTTGATAGATATTTTAAAAATAGGGCACGCTGCGTTTCGTCCGCTTTATCCTCATCACATGGCTATATGGAATGATTTTTTTCGTGTGGTGAATGAAAAAAACATTAAACTTGAAAGTCTAGATAAATTTTTAAACATGGCGAATGCTGTGAGTATTACAATTGCAACTCATGGCATGTCTCCTTATGATGTATGTTCTCTTGAATATGCCTCAAGAAGACATGCACAAGAAGCTCAAAGCTTTTATACTCGAATGTCTGACAGCATTCTAACTCAACCATATACGAATTTTATTGACTACAACAGATTAAAACTACAAAGTAATCCACATTATCATCAAAAAATTTCTTTAAGCTTTCCACCAGTTATGCCGCAACCATGTACTCAATTCCCCACAGATCATTATTACCCTAATGTTTTTTTGATTTCTGTTTTTGATTTGTGCATTGGAAAAAATTCATCGGATAATAGTAATAATAATACGGCATTTTATTTTAAAGATACAATTAATAAAAGCGCTTTGAATTTAGCAAAACGTATGACTTTTTTCGGGAATGCAAGTAAAAATGGCGCGTTGAAAAAAGATGATCCTAGACGTACGATGTTAAAAATGCGTTAGCTAAAAAGTCATGCGCAATCCGTAGAAAATATAATCACGGTGCATGTTGAAAAAAGAAGCTCAGCCTGAATAGTTAAATATACCTAGAATAAGATGTTGGGACTATTGTTTAAAAGAGGTGCGAGTTTTAGTTCAAGTGATTCTGCTAATTTAAAAGAATGCGTTTTTGTATGAAATAAACTTGTCATGGATTTGCCAGTATAGTAATTCACAGCTCCTAATGTAACACATGAAACTAAGGTGCTTGCAGCGGCTGCAGCGCGTTGCTTACATTTCCATCCGCGAGGTGCTGATAAAGCTAATTTAGCTTCTGTCATTATTTCTGTAAAGTCACTTAAGTTATCACTGGTAATGTGATCTGAAGAATTTAGTTCTGTTAAGAAGTTATTTACTCTTCCTAAAGTAGTAGCGGCTGTTTGATAAGGCGTGTCATTTTCAGCATTAATTTTCATTTCCATATATTTTATATTGATAACTGCAAGTTGGTTAGTAAGCTCTGTGGCTAATGCAGGAGATTTTTTTGAATGGAAGAAAGTCATAGGGTTTGATGAAGTAAGTGGCTCCGGTTTTTTTGCAGAGGGTTTTAGATGCTCTTGAAGTTTGACAAAGAAAGTGCGTGCACCCACATTGACAGGATCTAATTCTTGTTCTGTCCAAAAAGCATTAACGAAATCTTTTGCACGTTGATCATTCGGTAGGAATTTTCCAGACTTATAACATATTTCTAATAAATCATCTTTGGTAAAAGGCTCTTCATACATGCGATCGAAGAGATTTAATAACGATTTAGGTAGTAATTTCCCTCCCGTTTCAGATTGGGCATTTTGTGAAGCAAGCACAAAAAAGTTGGGATTAATTTCTGTTATGCCTTTTTTTAGATTGCGTCCTTCTAGTAAATCAGCGAGTAATATTTCATCTTCTATTGTTAATAAATTTAATTCATCTATCACGAGAACAGCACCTAAATCTGCGGCTTTTTGAATAATCTCCGCAATATTATCTGTGCCTATTGTTAAGTGAAAATAAATATTAGTTTGATTTGGATTTTTAGGATTATAAACTGAAAATCCCCGTTTTTTAAGAGCTTGCACCATCATTTCACTTTTACCAATACCGGAGGGGCCTTCGACTAATAATGCTCTGCGCATGCCTTTCTTAAATGTGCCTTGCTTTGCAATATATTGATGGACGTTATGCCATAGTAATTGTCGTGACGTAGGCAAAACATACGATGGATCTCCCTCAGGTAAAGGGGTTAAAGCTTGGTATGAGCAATCAATCTTCTCTTCTAGATGATTAAAATAAGCTTTTTTGCTTTTATCATCCTTAAATAATCCTGAAAAAACTTCTTTACAAGCTAAATGGGATTTTGCAAGTACATTGTTTTCTTCAGGAAAAGTTGGGTGTTTAAAATGATCGAGTAATGCTTTGATATCACGTATAGAGATAGGTTCGTGAGGCAATGTTGCTTTAGCTTGTTCATAAGCATGGATAAAATGATTAGCTATTTGATTTTTTAAATTATCGCTATAGCCCGCCTTATTTAAATAAGGTATGATGACTGTTTCTTTTAAATCGGTTGAGGTGTGCGCTTCAAAGCAAACTTTATTTATTTTTCCTAAAAAAGGGTGATGATGTCTGCCTGGATAATAAGCTGGATGTTCTGTGAAAATCACTTTGTGTGTTTTAAGATTAACAGGATAAAATTTTCCATTATAATAAATTCTATTAGATTCTAAACCTTGTAAAAAATCCCAATAACCGGACGGTTTTATATTTGCATTTTTGAGTATCAAATAATGGGGTTGATCAGTGCTTTTTCCAAGCCACTCTATTATTTTTTCTTCACCCCAGGAAGTTTGGTCCGCAGGTAAATTAGTTTCAATAAAGTGCGTTTTACCTGTACCCGTTTCTCCGTGAAAAGTCACAAATGAGGAATCTTTTAAAGCGTTTTGAAAAAGAGTTTCTAGTGATAGTTCTGATAGTTCTTCTTTTTTAGCTTCGTGCTTTTGATCTAGTTTTGGTGTAAACGTATAGCGTTTAGCCGCACCATCAAATAAATGAGGGGAATTTTTATTCTCTGGAGTTATGAGAATTAATTTTCCAGGAATATTTTCTTTAATACCATTAATAAGTAAATATGGAGGTGTTGCAAAAAGTGTTTCTAACTGATGAGATAGCTCATCAGAGATTTCACCTTTTAAAAAAACCGTTTTTCCGTCTCTGAGACTCTTGAGTAATTCAAAATCTTGGTAATCAAATCCAGGATGTTTTTCGCCTAGAGTCGCGGCGTTAGAAGAATCATTGCTTTGTATTAAAGTGATGTTTTCAAATAAATGTGAAAATTCAGTTGCAGTTGAAATAGGTATGGGTGTCTCAGCATTTTTCTCCTCTAATAAACTTAATGCTCCATCTACATCAGATGTTAATATGATAGAAGATTGTGGTGTTGTTAGAGATGTTGTAAGCTCAGTGCGCGGTTGTTTGAACTTAGGTGCGTTTTCGCTAAGATGGGATAGTTTTTTTATTTGTATCGTGTCTAATTTATTGAGTTTTTTTAATTCCGCTTCTAATTTTCTTGTTTGCGCATCGCTGATGTGATCAGTGAAGACAAGTGTAGCATGAGGAGGCAGTGTTGATAGCAGTCCGCCAATGGGGCGTGCTTTTTTATTCTCGATACTGAAACGATTGAATAGTGCATCATAGTTCTGTTTATTAATATAAAGGACAGGTTGGTCTTTCGCATCAACGCCGTCATTAGGATCAAATATATCTGCATTAGAAAATAATTTACTTTCAGGGGCCGGGTGCAAATAAAAAGTAAAATTTACTGGTATTAGATGCCACTCATTATTGGCATAAAATCCACCTTCACGTTGTACCCGTTCGAGAAAAATATTAAAAGCGGCAGTAGTAGGGGCTCCGGATAAATGTATAGCGTTTTTCTCGCTATTAATAGCTGTTAATAACGCGCCAGGTTTAAAAATATATCCAGTCTCAGACAGCTTCGATTCACCAATTAAATTAGCTTCCCATTCATCTGTATACAGATCTGTCGCTTTTTCATCTATTTCATTTGCTATAATAGGCGGCTTGATCAATTGTTTTGGAATGGTATCAAGATTTTTTGGCCAAATGACCTTTTGCGTGCGAGTATGAAATGCCTGGCAATTATTAGTGGTTGAATAGTCCATATTAATAGTTTTAATTCTGCGTGAAAATGAGTAACCTTGCAGTGTTGGATAAGGGTCGAAAATACTTTTGAAATTTCCGATTTCTTTGTCTGTGAAGTTAGACCAATTAATTAAAAGTATTCCTTCACGGTTTTCATCTTCTAGTAAATTTAACAGGGGTCCTTTAACCACGCTGAGTTTGCCATTAATGATTTCTGGAGGTATTAAAAATCTTTCGAAATCACTTGCGTTTTCTATATAAAAATAATTTTTGCCATATACGTTTTCTGGAAGGCGCATTAATTGGCTATGTAAATTTAAAACATCTAGATCTTGATTCACTTGTATTAATGGAGGCAAGCTGGGTAGTGTAATCAGTGTTTGATACCAACCTTCAAATTCTTTTGATTCATCCAATGTTTTTGGATCTGATTTAAATGTAGATGCAAATTCATTTTTGTTTTCAATGGGGTCTGGTATTGTTTTTGTTTCTTCCCAGGAGTTTGTAGTATGCAAAACAGCTTCGCTACCGCCTAACTCATTATAAGAAACCCATTCGCTACCATTATAATATTCTATGAATTCATGAGTATCATTTTTGTTTAAGCGTGTGGGAATGTTAAAGTAGGAGGCTAAAGCCATGCAAGCTCGTGAACGTTCATGACATGTCCCTGCTTTAGTGTATATTCGAGCAAGAAATTCGTGAAGATCTGAATTCCGAATTCCTTGATCTGGTAACAATGTTTTGATTTCTTGATGTTTAGTATCGAATGATATATCTTCAAATTTACTGCAGTAATCGAATATCTTTTGAATTCTTGTGGCATTTATCATCCAAGGACTGAAAATTTCTGTTAGTTCTTTATTTTCTTTCACACTGCTTAAATATTTTATGCCATTGATTAAATCTGTTGGTAATGTTGCGGGTTTGGGTGCTTTTTGCCATGTCTTCTCTTTAGTAGGACACATGGCATAATGAAACTGAATAATTTGCTGAGTGCTTTTTATTTCCTGATTTGTTTTTTTAATGCTTACAAAATATTGACGTGTTTCCTCGGTATAACGTATTTCAAGGTTATATCCGTTTTCATTTAGTGTTGCTATGCTTTCTTTATCTATGAATGTTAATTCATCATTTAATGATAAACATTTCAGTGGAATCCATTCTGTGTTATCAATAGATAACGATAGTTTTCCTACAAAACTGCCCGGGTGAATTTGACTAAGATCTTTAGCTTTTTTTTGATTAAAGGAATGTTTTTTGATTTGTATGTTAGCTATATTAATCAATGTTGATTTATTTTCGTTAAAACGATAAGGTAAATAAACTAAGCGTTCATTTTCAATAGCGATTTCTGTGCGTAGCATGTGTCTATATTTAGAAGCATTAATAGGACCATTTTCATTTAACAAGCTAGTCGTTTGGTATGCTTGATGTGTAGTGCCATTATATTTTTGCATACCTGAGGGTGCGGTGTTATAGCTCTCTACTTTTGGCTGAGATGTTGTGGTTTTTTTTGTTTCTGGTTTATTTGCTATTGGTTTATCTGGGGGCGTCACAACCACGGTGACATTATTTGTTGCAGAGCTTTTTTCTTCTGTTTGAAAAGCATGTGTATTTAAGCTATTTTGTTGTTCAGGAGTGAGTATGACATTAGCCCCTTGCTCTCGAAGGAATAAGATTATTGCCAATGTCTGCTTTGACATGCTGAAATCACTGTTTGCAAAGTCAAATGTTATTGTTTGTATTTGTGATGCGGTGAGGGTTATTTCTGCTATTCTAGTATATCCAATAAATTGTATCTTTTTAAGGTATAGTAAATGAGATAACCTCATTGAGGTTAATGCAGAAAAATTTAGTCTTATTTCTTCTATATTTTCAGGATAATCTAAGTCTAAAGAATGGGAAAAGTGTCGAAATAACAGATCAATTTTTTTTAGACGTTTTAAGTTGTTTGGCAAGGTAAAGCCGATAAGGCTACTATTGTTACAAATTAATTCTAAATGTTCTAGAGGTTCTGCTAACAGTGCAATTGCTTTGGGATCTGTAGAAGGAGTTATATGTATTGCTAATTCTTTATTTTTTTGACTTTTTACTATATTGGCTCGTTCTACATCTGTGACAGTGAACTCATTCGATAGTAAAGGTATGCTGATAGGAGTGGCTCCATCGATTCCATAGAGATAGGACAGACTCAAAAGTTCAGGATAGTCCAAAATATAATACTCGCTCACATCTCTTTGCTCACTACGTAATATTTTTTTGACATCCTCGGTTGGGATGTGGCTTGCAGTTCCATAATCACGAAATTTTTTAATTTTACCATCAGAGCATATATATAACTTATACAGCTGAGTTCTAACTAGAGACTGTATGTTTATAGATAAAGTGCCAGGTAAATTGGCTATGCTGGGTAAATGGATAAGAATGTTGCTTTTGCGAATTTTTTTTTGATTTTTTTCTTTCTAGTAAAAAAATCGCTCTTGCCTAAAGAAGCTCTCAATATATCCAATTTAAAAGTATTAGAAGCAGTATATTCACGGATTTGTACATTTGAGGAGTCTTGAGTTTTTTTTATAATTTCAAATAGAAATTTTATATTGAAATCTGGGTCTCGTTTGCCATGTACTCGAATGATTGCGTCAATAATAAGGTTAATAT
>DHJK01000147.1 GCA_002404295.1 Legionellales bacterium UBA4722 | reverse complement strand
CACAGTTATTTAAACACTACCTTTAAAAGCCTAATTTTAAATTTGCGACAGAGCCGAGGTTACTCCTCAAGTTTTAATGTTGCTTAGACACAACCATCAAAACGGATAACCTCACTTTAGTCAAGCTGAGTGTCACATCAAGTCGGAACTATTCTAGCGAATGCTTCAACGCAGCGTACTTCTTGTTAGTTTGTTATTAGGATTGTTAACTATTTCATGTAAGTTATTTAAAATAATACCTATTTTAGGATATGTGTCAATTTTCGAGGAATATTTATCTGAAATAGCTTGCGTTAGCTGCATTACTAAGTTTGCTTTTTCAGAGGTGATGGGCTTCTCTTTATTTAGCTCAGCGATTTCACTTATTAATTTATCTGCAATTTCCTCATAAGACAATATATTCAAATGCACATCTTTCACGAGAGTGGTCATAGCTGTCTGCTGCATGAAGCAAAATTCTATTTGCGCTGTGATAGTTTTCATAGCAGATTTGCTTATAATTATTTCTCGTAAATTTTTTAAAATATCACGTATGTTTTCATTTTCGATACTGTTAGGTGGGTATTTTTTTAAAATAGCTATTTCTAGCTGTTTTACTAAGTTTGCTTGCTCGAGAGAAATCGCATTTTTTTTCAGGTCAATAATTTCTTTCATTAACTTATCTGCCATGTTCTTCTCAGACAATCTATTTAAGTACTCGTCTTTTGTGAGAACGGCCATAGCCTCTTGATTTGTGAAGCAAAATGTTATTCGTGCGTTCATCTCAGTGGTGTTTACAGAAGGAATTTCTTTGGCTTGTTCTTTTTTAGTCTCGGGTTCTTCAGGTGATGACGTTACAAAGGGTGAAGGTGGTGCTACTAATAAAGATGACATTAGAGTTGTAGTTGCTGGGTTGATATTTGGGAGGTCTGAAGGTTTCGGAGAAGAGTCTGCTGTTTGTTTTTGTGTCACCGTGTGGGGTATAAAATTTCTAGCCTCTTTAGGAATCGATGTATCATACAAAGCTGTTTTCTTGCATAGAATATCTTTCCATTTCTTTAAAGAAGAGGATAAAATTTCTTCTGAATCGTTTTTTATTCCGCTTGCGCCAAGAGTGCCACCCTGAAATCCGGCTTGCGCTGCAACTTGTCCCGCGTTGATGTAAGCTTTTTCTATCTCAGGTATCGTTTTTACCAGATGTGTATTCGTAAAATAATTTTTTACTGCATCAATAAATGTTTGTATGCGCACGATACCGACGGGATCTTTTTCACCAGTAAACACTACGGCAACAAAATCTGTCTTCAGCTGATTCTCTGGGTTTTTTTTATGCGCTTCATTCACGACGTGTGCTAGCTGGTTAAGAACAGAGGTTAATTGTAAATTTTTATTTTCAGGATATTTAAAAAATTTAACGATGTTATTAATTATACCTCTAAAAGTTGAGACAGACTCGCGAGGAAAAAGCGGTCCATTTATTATGTATTCGTATTCAGTGAGTAATTTATTAAGTTCAAGTTTAATGTTATCTATTTCATCTATTTTAAATTCACTATCTTTTTCATCAGGATTTAAAGAGCGTAATTTCTCTTTTGCTCGCGCAACGAGCCAATCTGCACCACTCATTTGCGTAGGAGAAAATATATCTTTTATAGAAGTCAGTGGAAGATTAGCATGGTGATACAGGGGAAGATCTTTATTTTCGTTACTCGCGGTGACCGCATTTTCTACTGGAGTAACGAGGTTATCGTCCGGAGTTGTTTTGTTTAGCCTGTTTGGAAAATAGCTTAAAAATTTCCTCATAGGCGCTGCTAAAAAATCTGGCAAAAAACGGCTTATTCCTGTGTAAAATGTAGGTGAAGGGTTTAAGGTCAGTACAAGGATATGTTCCGCAGCTGTTAAGTCTTTTATTTGCTTTATATATTGAGTTGTTGCTGTTTGGTTATCCTTATCTGTTTTGAATAAATGCTCGGACATGTTGGAATAGTAATGATGTTGAATAATTTTTAGAACACAACTATCTTGACTATCTAGTATATATTCTTCTCTACTATCTTGTACGCCGGGAATAAATTTTATTAATGGGGTAGGGATCATTTTTCCATTTAATATATCGATAGCATATTTTCGAATTAAAAACTTTATATAATCGTCCTGATTATCATACCAAGAAATAGGGGTACTCTCTTGAGCGTTAACATCATTTTCATTTCTGCTAGCGAGTGATTCGAGTTGACTTTTTAAAGGATTTATCATTTCTCCAATTAAAGGAATATCTATTTGATGTAAATCAATATTATCTTTTTTGATTCGGGTGACAACGCTCATAGCTGGATGATCAAAATTACCAAAATCTCGAACAATTGCTAATCGTTCTTCAATCATGATTTTTGATAATTCTTTTTTCTTTTCTTTAGGAATAGTTGCTTCAATTACAGGAATTATTTCAGTATGAAGAAATGATGTAAAGAACATTTCAGGGTCAGGACTTTTTTCAATATCTTTTAGAAAGTTTGCCGTTTGTATATTTAAATTAGAAAGAAACTCAGAAGATACCTCAATGTTATGAGATTTTAAGAAATTAATTGCAGCGCCTGCGTAATTAACCCCCATGATGGCCCAATCGTGAAATGTATTTTCCGTATTCTCTTGATTTCTCGCATCTCGAAAATAGACGGTATCATTATCTGCGATATTAGAATAGGTGGAATGAATGTTTTGTTTTAAATCTTTCATAATACGTAACTGAGAGATAGCTTCAATAAATTTTCCGGTATTTGCTAAATTATAAACCATATCACATTCTGTGCCGGTTTCTATTTGTTTTACTTCTTCATTCGTACTTTCATTAGTTAGAGTGACATCGTTTATGGATTGATAATCAAGCTTATCATAATCAAAAGCTATTCCTAACTTTTTTATAATTACGTATTCCGGCAATTCTTCATTTTCAACGTATTTAAATGTAGGAATTATTTCATTTAGTAGTTGGAAAAGTTTTGATTTATTATATAGTTGGAAAAATTTTGCTTTGTCAGCATTATTTTCAAGATCGTTTTCAAGTGCTGTTAGGAATCTATTGGTAGACGTTCTTAAGAATGAAATAATATCTTCTTTCTTCTCTGATAGCGAAATATTATTAGTTTGTAGTAGCGTGATTGCAGCAAATACGTGCTTAATACCCATGATGGCCACATCGTGAAAGGTTTCCTGCCTATTTTTTTGATTTTTAGCATCAGAGTTATTTACGTTACTTTCGTTGTTTGAAGGGGCCGAATGAATGTTTTCTTTCTTCATGGTAAGTAACGTAGTAATGGCTTCTTCAAATTTGTTGTTATCTACTAATTCAAGAATTGGTGCAAGACTTTTTCGGTGTTTTAGCTGCTGTGATGTTCTATTGGGTTTTATTTTTTCTTCTTTTTCCTCGGCTGCTACGTCAGTGGATGCTATAAGAAGATTTTGCTTTTCTTTCTGCTCTATTTCCTCGGCTGCTACGTCAGTGGATGCCATAAGAAGATTTTGCTTTTCTATCTGCTCTATTCTTCCATTGTTTTTTCTTTCTTTTTCTGTTTTTTCTTTCGCGAGGGTCTGTGTTATTTTCTTAAAAATAAAGTCATATAATTTTTTATCTCTGTTTTGCATATGTGCCTCATGTTTAAAAAATGTTTAAGATTTAGTAAGTGTGATAAACAAAACACACTTTACTAGATTTAAGTATAGTGAGTATTAAAAATAAAGCAATTTTACATAACGGCTTGAATACACATCAATTTTAGGTTGTTTAGTGTTATTATTAACCAAGTAATGCAATAACATTTTTTATATGTGCTAAACTTACATGTATCTCAAACAAAATGGAGGTATCTTATGTTTAGGCGTTCTAAAACAAAAGAAATATCTTCTACAGAGGACATGTCTGAAGCAGATAAAGTTCGTCTTAAGATGTCTTCGCTCCCAAAAAAACAGTATTTCAAAGAAAGTATGTCAGATAAAGAGATACGACTGCAGCTTCAAGTGCGTGCTTCTGAAGTGTTTTTGATCTTGAAAGAAACTAAAGAGTGGATTGCTCCTGCTGAAGAAATAGCTTATAGAAAATTTTTAGATAATGTTGAAATGGCAAAAAATATTCAAGATCATTCTGATCGACAAGAACGTTTTAAAAAATTAATATCAGACTGTGATTTAAACGTAAAGCGATTTAATATAGGAGATGAAGTATCAGATAAATTACAGCAGTTAGTTGATCCGATTGTAAAGACTTATCATTTTGTCTGTACAAATAATGGCAGTCAGCCAGATGTTTCAGGAAATGATATAGAAGTGCCCAATATTAACAGGAGTAAAGTACTTGCAAAAAGTTTACCAAATGCTAAGCAAAATATAATTCTTCTTATGAATGCAGCTCGAACAGCGAGAAATATGAATCTTGATTCGGGCACAGCGGCTAAAGATCTTTATGATGCTTTAGTGAAATTAAAATCTGACTTAAATAAGTGTCCACTACAAAAATCAAAGTTTGGTGGATTTGTAAAAGGTGGAAATGAACTTAATAAGCTGATAGGAGCGGTGCATAAGCTATGCCCTCCAGAACCCAAAAAAGGTCTTGGTGCTGTCATCCTGAGCATCAAGAGAGGATTCGGAGGTGGGGCGAAGTAGTTACTTGCCAAACTCCTGTTCCACTATAGAGCTCATTTCCGTCAAGCGATCACCGCGGAATATCAAAGTTATATTTTTTTCTGTGCCTTTGCCATACCCTGGTTTATTGGTATAAACATAATCCACTTGATTATCTCTAAACGTGTTAATTAAGACAGGTGAACCCAAAAGCGCGCGGACTTCTTCTTGTGACATGCCCTTATGAAGCTTGTTAACGCTATCTTGCTCGATGATGTTCCCTTGCTGTATGTTCATTTTGTGCACGCAGCCTGAGAGAAGTAGCATAGCGCTTAAAAGCATTATTATTTTTTGCATAATCAATTTCCGAGTGAGCCTAATATTATGCGCGATGATATCTGATTCCGGATGGTTTTGTAACCTGCTAGAATGATTTATTTGTATGCGAGGGGTGGGTCGTGAATAACTCAGATTTGAAAAAAGTGGGGTTAAAAATCACTTTGCCGCGCGTTAAAATTTTGGAAATATTGGAAAATGCGCGGGATCGGCACGTGAGTGCGGAAGATATTTATAAAATGTTAGTGGAGTCGGGTGAGGATATTGGGCTTGCGACCGTGTATAGGGTCTTGACTCAGTTTGAAGAAGCAAAATTGGTTGTGCGGCATCATTTTTCAGAAGGGCATTCGGTATTTGAGCTGGATTTGGGTGAGCATCATGATCATTTGGTTTGTGTTAAATGTGGACATGTTGAAGAGTTTGTGGACGAGCTTATTGAAAAGCAGCAACGTGCTGTGGCGCAAAAAGCTGGATTTTGCATGACAGACCATAGCTTGAATATTTATGGAATATGCAAGGAGTGTCAATGAGTAACTATTCAGCGAGTTGTTGTGTAATTGTGCCCGTGCCCTCAACCTCGTCATTGCGAGCGCGAGCGAAGCAACCTAGTCTTTTAACGCTGCTTTTATGAGCCATAGTGCTGCTAATCAGTGCTAGAAAGACTAGGTTGCTTCGCTCGCGCTCGCAATGACGAGGTTGAGGGCGCGGCTACGAGCACGATAACTTCGCTCGCGCTAGCAATGACGAGATTGAGGGCGCGGCTACGAACACGATAACATCTAACTAAATTTCTCCACCATCTCTTTCGCATGCGCCAACACTTTAGGCGTAATTTCAACCCCTCCCAACATCCGAGCAAGCTCTTTGATCTTATCCCCAGACGAAAGCATATCAATATGCGTCCGATGAGAATTATTCTCATGAATTTTGCTAACCCGAATATGCTGATGCCCCAACGCTGCAACCTGCGGTTGATGTGTAATGCAAAGCACTTGATGCGTCTGCCCTAAGCGCCGTAATAATTTACCCACAATTTCTGCTGTACTCCCGCCAATCCCCACATCCACCTCATCAAAAATCAAAGTAGACGTAGAATGCTCCAACGCCGTCGCCATATGAATCGCAAGAGCAATACGCGACAATTCACCACCTGATGCAATTTTTGCTAATGGTTGAAACGGCTGCCCCGCATTCGTTTTAATTTGAAAAGTAATTTTATCCGCACCATATGTCGTAATGACAGGTGTTTCATGACTCTCAAAAAGAATAGTAAATTCCGCGTGAGGCAGTGAAAGCTCATGAATAATAGGCGTTAGTTCAGCAATTAATTTTTGCGCAGCAAGCTTTCGGCTGTTGCTCAGTTTATTAGCAGCGATATAGTAATGCTTTGTCAGTTCACTTATTTTTTTAGTTAGCTCAGCATAGCGCGTATCACTGAATGCCAGACTTTTTTCTTCAGCCATTAATTTTTGCTGCAAATCATATAACTCATTCGGCTCTATTTTATGTTTGCGCGCCATATCGAAAAGCGTGCCTATGCGTTTTTCAAGCCATGCTAGTCGTTCTGGGTCTGATGAAAATCGATCAAGATAACGACGCACTTCATCTTCAGTATCGCTAATTTGTAAAATAGCATTTTGAATCGCATCAATCCAAGCCCCAATTTTCGGTTCGACTTGACGGACTTTTTCCAACGTTTGCATGGCCTGATTGAGCGTATGCAATGCATTTTGTTCTTCGATATCCGTTAATAATCCTAACGTAAGATTCAGATTTTGTAGTAATTCATCCGCATGCGCGAGTTGTTTATGTTCTATATCAAGTGCCGAAAACTCATCCGGTTGTAAGTGCAGTTCTTTCAATTCATGCAGCTGGAATTTCAAAAATTCACTTTTGGAACTGCGATCGCTCATGAGTTGCTGTAACTCAGTGAGTTCCTGATTGAGTGTTTGCCACTCATCAGCCAATGCATGCACGCTATCCACTAAGTAAGCATGACCGGCATAACGGTCGAGTAGGGCGCGTTGTTTATCCGCTTTTAGTAAAGATTGATGTTCATGCTGACCATGAATCTGAATGAGCAATTCATGAAGTTCACGCAAAGGTTGTAAAGTACTAGGCATCCCATTGATATAGCTGCGTGAACGCCCATCCTTATAGATAGTGCGACGCAGAATGCAATCTTGTGTGGTTTGATCCAGATCATGGTTTTTTAACCACAGCCCCGCGTCAGGCAGCTTGCTCACATCAAACGTCAGGCTAATATCCACCTTCTCCTGTCCAGGCCGTACTAGATCACCCGTTGCTCGAGCCCCCAAGGCTAGAAGTATGGCATCTATCAAAATGGATTTACCCGCACCCGTTTCACCCGTAATAACAGTAGTCCCTGCTTTGAACTCTAAATTGAGTTCATGGATGGTGATCAAATTGTGTATGTGAATTTGAGTCAGCATAAACTTATCCTTTAGAATATTGTAATTTTTTACCCCAATGCAGTTTGCTGCGTAACGCTTTGTAATAATGATAATCCACTGGATGAATCAGATGTAACGGCTTGGAATTTTTATGAATTTTGATATGGCATCCACTGGGTGCGCTAAATGATTCACGTCCATCACAACTGATACGAGGGGAGGCAGGGTTGTTGGGTGAAACCACAATCGTGATTTGGCAATTGCCTTCAATCACAATGGGTCGGCTACTTAACGTATGAGCGAACATCGGAACTAGAACAATCGCATCTAATTGTGGATGTAAAATAGGCCCGCCACCCGACAGCGCATAAGCGGTAGATCCCGTGGGCGTTGCAATAATTAAGCCATCTGAATCTTGGCTGCAAACAAATTGATTATCAATATAAATTTCAAATTCAATCATATGAGGTCTGGCATCAGCCAATAAGGCAACCTCATTAAGCGCATTATCTTGTCCTATTAACTGATTGTTTAACATGATTTTTGAAGTTAGTAAGAACCGTTTTTCTAGCGTATATTTTCCTTCGAGAATAGATTTTACTTTTTCTAACTCTGTAGGCAAGATGTCGGTGAGAAAACCTAAGCTGCCACGATTGATACCCAGCACAGGGATGGTTTCATCGACGATTGCATGAGCTGCGTGTAATAAACTGCCATCGCCGCCGACTACAATTAATAGATCACATTCTGTACCTATTTGGTCACGGGTGATGGTTTTGAGTGTGGGATCGTTGAGTGGCTCGGCAGTTTCAGCTTCTACAAGGATGTTTTGGGATAATTGGTTGAGGTATTGAATTAACGCTATAAGGGTTTCTTTCACCCCGTTATTCTTAACCCGACCAAAAATGCCTACTGTTTTAAACATGGTTGACATAATAATTCCTATACTCGGAGATTGTTGAAATTCTATGTTATATTAGGCGATTCCACCATAGCATAACGAGAGTAATTTTAAATGAGTGATCCTTCTATTAATCAGCGAGAACAGCAAATATTAAAAACGCTGGTTGAGCGGTACATACAAGAAGGTATGCCTATAGGTTCAAAAACCTTAGCAGAGGAGGGCTCGTTAGGCTTAAGTTCAGCTACTATTCGCACTATTTTGGCCGATTTGGAAAGTGCAGGCTATTTAGCTTCACCTCATACTTCAGCAGGTCGTATCCCAACCACGTCGGGTTATCGATTTTTTGTAAACAGTCTATTAAAGATCAAACCACTTGAAAGTGCAGAGGTTGCAGCATTAAAAACCAAGCTTGATCCTGATTTAGCCATGCCAAGTTTGCTACATTCAGCTTCTTCTTTATTGTCTAGCTTAACCCAATTAGCAGGAGTAGTAGCGTTACCGCGTCGTAATCGTATTGAATTACGCCAAGTAGAATTTTTAGCGCTCTCTGGTAATAGGGTTTTAGTGATTTTGGTATTAAACGACAGAGAAGTCCAAAATCGTGTGATTTATACGGATCGAATTTATACAAAAAGCGAGCTGCAACAAGCAGCCAATTATTTAAACGCAAATTATGCTGGCAAGAGTTTATTGACGATTCGTGCAGAACTCTTGAAAGAAATTAGAGAAGACCGCGATACGATGGCGCAATTGTTGCAGGCAGCGGTTGATGTTGGGCATAAAGCCTTTGATACGCCGGATCATGCAACTAAAGATTACATTATAGCGGGGCAGAATAATCTGTTAAATTGCACACAGAATGATGCAGACATGGATCGTATGCGTATTTTGTTTGGTGCTTTCACAGAAAAACAAGAAATTTTGGATTTATTGGATCATGCGCTAGAGGCAGAGGGTATCCAGATTTTTATTGGCAGAGAATCGGGGTATGAGGCGCTGGATGATTGTAGTATTGTTACAGCATCCTATTCAGTCGATGGTCAATTATTAGGTAGTTTAGGGGTCATAGGCTTAACACGTATGCCTTATGATCGTGTGATTTCTGCCGTGGATATGACGGCAAAATTATTATCGGCGGCATTGAATCAGAGCTGATGTGCCCTTACATATAAGTTAAGAAAGAAGTAGAACTAAGGCGCACCGTCGAACCTAGTCTCTTTATCATTGCTTCAGGTCTCGTCATTGCGAGCGTGAGCGAAACAACCTAGGCTTTCCAGAGTTGATTAGTACTAACCATGCTTCGAATCAACGTTGGAAAGCCTAGGTTGCTTCGCTCACGCTCGCAATGACGATGCCATGAGTCTATAATTTTAATTATTTAATGGAGGTCAATGTGTCATCAAAAGCTCATAAAGCAAGTGATACACCCGAGTCGTCTCTTGATGAGGCCGCAACTACTGAAGCAGCACCTAATGCAGAACTACAACAACAACTCGCAGCTGCCGAAGAAAAAGCCAACCAATACTGGGAGCGCCTCTTACGGCTGCAAGCAGAAATGGACAACTTACAGCGTCGAGTAGAGCGTGATGTTGCTAATGCCCATAAATACGCCTTAGAAAAATTTGTGCTAGAACTGCTGCCTATCGTTGATACCCTAGAGCGAGCACTCGCCACCCACAGTGATGATGAATCAGGTTCCGGCACCCTGTTAGACGGTGTTTCTCTAACATTAAAAATGTTTCATGCAGGATTAGAAAAGTTCGGTGTTCAACAGGTCGATCCTATGGGTCAACCCTTTAACCCAGAGTTGCATCAAGCGGTATCCACGCAGGTGGATTGCGATGCCAAGCCTGGTACCGTGATCTCTGTGCTTCAAAAAGGCTATCTTTTGAACAGCAGATTAGTAAGACCCGCGCTGGTCGTAGTTTCAAAGTAACCTTGAAAAGAGAAGATCAGCCCCCACATATCATTTAGTTATGATTTTTTTTGGAGAATACACATGGCAATAAGTCAAATTATCGGTATAGATTTAGGTACAACAAATTCATGCGTTGCAGTCATGGATGGAGATAAAGTGCGCGTTATTGAAAACGCTGAAGGCGGTCGCACCACACCTTCCGTCGTCGCGTATCTTGATAATGATGAAATTACCGTAGGAGATCCGGCAAAACGCCAAGCAGTTACTAACCCCGCAAATACAGTGTATGCAGCAAAACGTCTGATTGGCCGACGCTTTGACGAAGAAGTGGTACGTAAAGATAAAGAAATTGTGCCTTATAAAATTATACGTGCTGATAACGGCGATGCTTGGGTAGAAGTCCATGGCAAGCAAGTTGCACCACAACAAGTATCTGCTCAAGTTCTTATGAAGATGAAGAAAACAGCGGAAGATTTTCTTGGCCATCCTGTGACAGAAGCGGTGATTACAGTGCCTGCTTACTTCAATGACTCTCAACGCCAAGCAACTAAAGATGCAGGTCGTATTGCAGGCTTAGAAGTGAAGCGTATTATCAATGAACCTACAGCAGCTGCTTTAGCGTTTGGTATGGATAAGAAGCCAGGCGATCGTAAAATTGCAGTCTATGATTTGGGTGGAGGTACTTTTGATATTTCCATTATTGAAATCGCAGCAGTCGATGGTGAGCATCAGTTCGAAGTGTTATCTACCAATGGCGATACATTCTTGGGTGGTGAAGATTTCGATTTACGTATTATGAATTATTTGATTGATGAATTTAAAAAAACATCAGGCATTAATTTACGTAATGATCCACTAGCGTTACAACGTTTAAAAGAAGGCGCAGAAAAAGCCAAGATTGAACTTTCCTCTGCACAGCAAACGGATATTAATCTTCCGTACATTACAGCGGATGCAAGTGGGCCAAAGCATTTAAACATCAAGATGACACGCGCTAAATTAGAATCCCTCGTTGAAGATTTAATTGAGCGTACGGTTGAGCCATGCAAAACAGCAATTAAAGATGCTGGTGTGAGCTTAAGTGATATCGCTGATGTGATTTTAGTGGGTGGTCAAACACGTATGCCACTCGTACAGGAAATGGTTAAGAAAATATTTGATAAAGAACCTCGCCGCGATGTAAATCCGGATGAAGCAGTGGCAGTAGGCGCAGCAATTCAAGGCGCTGTATTGTCAGGTGCAGTCAAAGACGTGCTATTATTGGATGTGACACCGCTGTCCTTAGGTATCGAAACCTTAGGAGGGGTCATGACCAAACTTATCGAAAAAAATACCACGATTCCAACCAAAGCAAATCAAGTATTCTCCACCGCAGGCGACAGCCAAACTGCTGTGACTGTACATGTATTGCAAGGCGAACGTGAAGTTGCATCTGCTAATAAATCTTTAGGCCGATTTGACTTAACAGACATCCCACCTGCACCACGTGGTATGCCGCAAATTGAAGTTAATTTTGATATTGATGCGAATGGTATCTTGCATGTCTCCGCTAAAGATAAAGCGACAGGCAAAGCACAATCCATTGTGATCAAAGCATCCAGCGGATTATCCGAAGATGAAATTAAAAAAATGGTAAAAGACGCAGAAGCCAATGCAGCAGAAGATCGTAAATTCCATGAGTTGGTGAATGTTCGAAATCAAGCAGATAACATGATTCACAGTGTGACAAAATCAATGAAAGAAGCCGGCGATAAAGTATCTGCTGACGAACGTAAAGCCATTGATCATGCTGTTGAAGCATTAAAAGAAGCAGTTAAAGGCAACGATAAAGATTTAATCGAAGCTAAGACTAAAGATTTGACAGACGCTTCTGCTAAAATGACAGAACATTTGCATGCAAGCCAACAAGCACAACCAGGGCAGGGTGAGCCTCAGCAAGAAGGTCAGCAGTCACATGAGCAGGCTCATGCTAAGGGTGATACTGTTATGGATGCGGAGTTTGAAGAAGTGAAGGATGATAAGAAGTAACCTGCTTTCGATTTCGAAGAGATGCAGTTGATGTGGAGTTTAAAGAAGCCACTGCTTAGCACACCTCTCCCCT
>DHJK01000049.1:17508-17669 GCA_002404295.1 Legionellales bacterium UBA4722 | reverse complement strand
GATGAAACACCGGCCGCTTTTGTAAGAACAATGGTGGCTGTGCCGCCTGAAACCGTGACACTATAGGTCATACCATTTGTGGTTGTTGTGCCATTTGCTAAATTCGTTAATGAAATGGTGGACCCATCTACATTCACTTGTTCGGTTGAATCTAATACGTT
>DHJK01000049.1:0-17320 GCA_002404295.1 Legionellales bacterium UBA4722 | reverse complement strand
TTCAATCGTTGAAACCGATGCGCCTGAAAAGAGTGAAACAGGTGTGCCTGTAGAAACACCAGCACCTTCTGTAAACGTACCACCGACTGCAGTAGCACTTAACGTAGGGGCATCATTCACTGGCACAACAGTAACATTAGACGCAATCGGCAAAGTAAAAGTAGCAGCATTCACATTAGGCGCAGTATTTGAACCACTATCAATTAGTTGAGTTAACGTTAAAGTGCGCGTACCCGCAGTGGGATCTTGACTTGTATTTTGATAACTTAAACTATTAATCAACGTAGAAATATTACCACTAGAAACACCCGCAGCCTTAGTTAATGTGACCGATGCTGTTCCACTAACAAGACTAATATTATACGTCATCCCATTTGTTGTCGTAGTACCGGTTGCACCATTAGTAAGCGTAATCAAAGTACCATCTATTGATAACTGCTCTGTTGCATCTACAATATTATTAATAGTAAAGCCAAGTGATTTAATAGTCTGTCCATTTTCAACAGCCGAAACAACAGACCCACTAAAAAATAACACAGGCGTTCCCGTTGCAAGACCTGCCCCTTCAATAAATAATCCACCTACAGGCGTCGTACTGACAGTGGGTGCATCATCATAGGCAGTAATAGTCACAGTACCTGGTAAACTAGTGCTTAACGCACCGCCCAACCCAGTATTGCCACCATCATTTAAAGTTACTGTTAACGCACGCGTTCCAGCAGTGCCACCCAAGGTCGGATCATCCGATGTGCTTTGATAACGAAGCTGTCCAACCAAAGCCTGAATCACTGTCGATGTAGCATTACTATTTAGCGTAATCACTAAATCAGATCCGCTACCGCCACTAACTGTACCGATAACAGTGCCACCATAAGTGATATTAGAACCACTCACTCCAATCTGTCCAGCACCCACGCCTTGATTATTGACACTCAACACATCACCGCTGACATAACTCGAAAATGCCGCAGTCAACGTACCATTATTAAAATTAGTTGTATCAACATCACCCGCAGTAATTGTACCTGACACAAGTGCAACACCTGCTGCGTTTTCAGTATAAGCCGCACCCACTGTCCCCGTTGTGCTTAACGTAGGCGCATCATTAACAGCAGCAATATTAATAGCCCGAACAACTGTTGCAGTGAGTGCACCTCCAGTGCCTGTATTACCTAAATCATTAACAAGTAGAGTTAAATTCGTCGTAGCAGCAGGCGCATTAAGATTATCATTATATAAAATGGATCCACTGTTTAACCCCGCAAGTAAATTATTAATTTGTGTCAATGTTCCAGATAACAAGACTGAAGATGTTCCTGATCCTGTGACAGTAACACCTGTTGTCCCTACCGCAACTGTTAATTGACCTTCACCCACACTCAGTGTTGCATTAACAGTACTCGTGCCTGCATCAATATCAGCAATTGAAATACCCGTACCAGAAAGTGTAAGATTCGTTTGCTCCGTTGCACTATAAGAAGCAGCAGTCATCGCAGCTGTAGGCGCGTCATTTATCGCAGTTGATGTGATTGTCGCAGTAGCTGTATTCGTTGAAAATGCAGTTGCACCACCGTTCGTTGTAGTACTAACAGTAGTCCCATAAGTCCCTGACGTTTGATCCCATGCGCGATAGGTAAGAGTTCCTCCACCACCATTAATCGCATTAGGCACAAACCGTATCACATCCGTGCTACGTAATAATAAAGAAGAAGAGGCGGAAACCGCAGGAAAAGCAGTCCACGTAGTGCCGCCATCTATTGAATATTGCCAGCTACCATTTGTTGCAGTACCAAGCGAAGTAATTGCAATCCCTTTCAAAGCACCTGCATCAGGGTCAGTGACCGTACCCAGAAATGAAGCAACTGTTTGACCAGGATTATTAACATCATCTTCTGTAATCGTCGTTAGCGTAGGTGTCAAAACAGTTAATGAAGGTGCTGTATTTGCGCCACTGACAGTAAACGTAAACGTATTAGCTACAAGCGCTAAATCAATACCACCATTTGCTGTTCCACCATTATCCTGAACTTTAAATTGAATAGTACGCGCCCCATTTGTTGTAGGTGCGGTATACACTAATTTTCCTGCATTAATATCAGCGATAGAAATAAAGCTATTGAGCGTCACAGCAACACCATTATCCTTCAGTGTGCCAGCCGCAGGCAATGTTGTGATTTGCACTGCAAGTAAAGTATTTGCCGAATTATCTGCAGCATCAGAAAATCCAAAGTCTGCCGCTGTAAAAGTATAATTCGTACTTTGTGTAACAGTAAACGCTTTATCCGTTCCAGTTGGCGCATCATTGACAGCAGTAATAGCTAAAGTCGTAGTCAGTACATTGCTAGGTGTACCTTTACTATCATTAACCTGATAATTGACAGTACGTGCTGTGGTATCCGGCGCATTGCTGGTATTAGAATACTTCACTGCATGTAACGCGGATTGCCACTGTGTTAACGTAGCAGTTGATCCACTGGATGATAAAGTCAGTACGCCTGTAGCTGCATTATAACTCCCTGTAATATTACCCATCGTTGAGCCGTCATTGGCAAATGACAACACATCCTGACCTGAAACAAAATTAGTGACCCAAATTGCTGAACTTGTCAGTGTTGAAGTAGACGTATCTGTGACAGTAAGCGCTGTATCAATAGCACCCGCTGCTGCATTTTCAATATAATTCAGCGGTGCGCTTGTGTTAGCCAATACAGGACCTGATGCGCTTGAAGTCGTAATAGAAGCGACATCTGTCAGCACAGAAAAAGGCGTTGTGCCACCGTTGCTGGCCGTATCCACTTTCGTGCCTACAACACCCGATGATTGATCCCATGCTCTATATGTTATTGCACCTGTACCCGCATTTGTACCATCGGGATTAAATCGAATAAGATCAGTAGATCTAAGTAATAAAGCAGAATTAACAGTGACAGCATTGACAGAAGACCATGTGACACCATTGTCCGTAGAATATTGCCAAGTACCATTAGTGTTTGCAGCGCCAATAATTGCAATTCCTTGTACAGCGCCCGCATCAACATCTGTCACATAACTCCAGTTTCCACCTGATGTAGATTTAACAAAATCAGAAACTAATTGCCCAGCATTATTCACTGACGTCGCACTGATCGTATTAAAAGTAGGATTACCTGCAATTAAGATGGGTGCATCATTCACAGGTGTCACAGTAGTGCTCAGCGTATTCAGCGCACCAGAGACGGCAGTGCTGCCTCCATTCGTTGCAGAATTGAGTGTAGTACGTGTAGCGCCATTCGTAAATGAACCCGCATACGTATCATCCATAGCTCGCACAACAAGACTTGTAGGTGTCCCATTGTAATTTGCAACAGGCACAAAACGAATTTGTGTTGCCGCAGATAAAGCAAGCGCAGGTGTACTTGCATTATCACCCACCGTTCCAATACTAAACCAGTTTGCGCCATCTGTAGAATATTGCCAAGCGCCTTGCAAAACGCTATCTGCTGTATTGCCAACTATAGCAAGTCCTGATAAAGAAGCATTTGTATCAGGATCATGAAAAGCATTAGCGCCACCATCTGTCATCAATTGTAAAATACTTCTAGGCGTTGGTGTAAGGTTGTCTTCAGCGTTTGAAGCAAGCGTTAAATCACGTGTCAGAGTCGGTGCGGTATTAGGGCCTGATAATACATTGATAGTAAAATTACGTGCTGTTGCATCTGTATCAGCACCGCCATTAGCAGTACCACCATTATCTTGCACTTGAAAAGTAAAACTACCGGGACCTGACGAACCCGTTGTAGGTAGAAAACGTAAACGACCCGCTGTAATATTAGCCGCCGTTATTATTTGATTTGCAGTCACCGCCGTCCAGTTACCGCTGCCTGTCGTATCAAATTGCAACGTACCTACCGATGCAGGCACAGTAGGTATTTTTACCGCAAGCAATGCATTACCTTCTATATCCGTAAATGAAAAGTCTGACGCTTGTAGAATATAAGCTATATTGAATGAAGTGCTCACTGTGCGAGGAATACCCGTCGGCGCATCATTGACAGCGATAACGCCAATGGTACTAACAGCCGTATTACTAGTGCTATTTCCCGTATCTTTTACAGTCACATTAATCGTTCTATTGACTATTGCGGGATTGTCGCTAGAGTTACTATAAAATACATGTTGTAATGCTAAAGCATAATTTGCCCGAGTGGCTGTACCTGTTAAGGTTAAAGTATTACCACTTAAGCTCGCAGTAATGCCTGACACAAAATTATCGTAAGAGAGTAAATCTCCACTTTGTGCGTTGGAAATCGTAATCACTGCGCTCGTCAGATTGTTACCTGTGGGATCAGCGATTGCCGTATTGGCAGAGGCAATAGAAACAGGCGAACCATTTTCAATAAAATTGGATGGAGTATAATTCACAGTGCTTGCATTGACTCTGAAATTATCAATATAAACCGGATTTGTATTTGAATTAACAGTAGGAAGAAATCGAACTAACGTAGTACTGGTTGCATAGTTGGAGATATCATACGTTTTTGTTCCAGTTGCAGGAGTCGTTGTACTTGATAATGTATCTAATGTAACCCAAGTGGTACCATTATCAGGTGAAATTTGTACTTGCACCCCATTTGTATTTGCACTCGTCACTGTATAATCAAATGTAAGTTGTGTTCCAACACGTGTAGGTGTTATGCCCGACACACCCAGCATATCGACTGCTCGAGAAATGGATTGTATGCCACCTTTGTTAGTTGTGTCTTGAATTTGAAGTGCTAAGCTACCTAATGTTGCATTATTTGTAATCTTAATCTCACCCGCTGTAGCGCTACTATTGTCAGTAAAAGCTTGTTCTACCCAATTTCCAGCAAAATTAAATGTGCCGTTGTTAAGATTGTAAGCCGCAGAATTAAATTGATCCAGTGCGAACACGCTAGTGCCCAGTGCTAAACGTGGCCCGTTATCTTGTATAGTGATATTCACGGTACCTGTTGTATTCGTGTTAGCAAGTACCGAGCCTATACTGCTCAGATCTGTTTTTAACCCGGCTGTATCCGGACCTAAGTACGAAACATTTAAATTTTCCTGCCCTGTATGTTCCATAAAATCAACTTGCAATGTATAGACCCCTGCTGCTAATGCAATAGCGCCACTCTTTTCCTGATAGGAATGTAAGCCATCATTATTTACAACTATTTGACCATTGAGATAAAGAACGGAGCCATCATCTGACCCGCTATAAAATGTATAATTACCCGCTGTTGTAATTGTAATTGAGTTAGTAAATCTCACCACAAAATCATCTAACGTTGAATTGCCACTGTTAATAGCGACCGTATTAACATCATAACCTTTGATAAATCCAGTTGCACTTGGTGTTCCCGTCGGAAAACTAGTCAAAAGAGAAGTCGAGGTTGTATCCATATTCCATTCTTGATAATTCACACCGATGACTTGTGCTGCGCTTGTTAATGTATATGTAAAACTATCAGTACCAGTGGCGCCTGCATTTGGTGTATACGTGTACGATCCATCTGCATTAACAACAGCAGTGCCTTTTGTGGCTTGTGTTAATAGTGAAGTACTTAATCCCGCAGTATCAGGATCGTAATCATAAATTGCACCCGCTGTGCGTTCTGCTGTTAAGCTGCTATTATCAAATAATTTTCCTGACGTTGCACCCAATGGCGTTGCTGTAATACTATGTGTATCAGTCACTGCAGGGTTGTCAAAAGGCGAAACAACAATATAGGAAGTGCTTGCTGCGCTCATTAAACTATTGGTATCAGTGACCGTCACATTAATGGTTCTAACACTTGAATCGACAGTAGCAGATGCATTTCTAAAAGTAATGGCCTTTAATGCAGTTGTAAAATCAGCCGTGCTAGCACCTAATCCTGAAACACTTTGTAATAAAACAGTACCAGTGACATTATTGATTGTTGCAGTCACTGTTGATGGAATGGTTCCAATTGCAAACGTGTCACCTGTTTTCATGTTCGCCAAGGTTACATTAGCACTTGAAATTTGTAATCCATTAGGATCCGTGATTGTCATCGTTGGATCGACGATCGCAATCGGAATATTAGCTTGCTCTGAAAAATTAGAAGTAAAATTATTACCATTCCCAACGACACTCACATTATCGAAGAAAAATTGCTGACTTGAAGCCGTTGAAAATCCTTTATTTACAGCAAACTTAATGGTTGTTGTATCAGAAATATAATTTGAAATATCAAAGGTAACAGTCGAATTAGAAGTCACATTGGCAAGTATCCCAATGGTGGTATATGTTGCACCTCCGTTATTAGAAACATCTATTTCAATGGCATCTGCTGCCGTTAAACCTGCTGTACGATATGAGAATGATAGGGTGGCGGAAGTGTATGCATCCAAATTAATAGTACGTGCAATGCTATCACCAAATTGTACACCATGACCTACAAATGCAATTTCCTGCCCCGTGCCTAATCCAGCGACCGTGCCGCCAGTTGCTACACTTGGAATAATAACATTACCGCCTGTTGGACTATTATCGCTGTTGGTCGATCCACCTGGCATAAATGCCCTATTGGGAGATGCATCAAATTCAGTCCAACCGCCAGACCATGTTGTCGCGGTATTTGAACTACCACCTGTGTAAGTGCCTGAAGCAAAATTATCAGTTATATTTAAAACAGTAGGTCCATTCAAATCGACAATAGGTTGTGCTAATAAATAATTATAATTTGCAAGTGATTGACTACTAAAAATATCTGTAATAGCCGCGCCAATCGTCCCCGTCTGAAATTCTAAAGTCCAGTTTCCTGCATGCAATGCGCTACCGGTATAGTCAATTGATGCCGCTACACTCACACCCATATCTCTGCTAAGGTCTGTAACAAATTGTTGTCCCAAATCACCTTTAGCAATATCACAACCATATAATAAAACACTGGCATCTGGTGTGAGATGTGATTGCCAGCTACTTATTTTAGTTGCGTACTGATCAGAAAGAGTTTGCGTATCAAGCGTGCTGTTGCCTAGCTCCAGGGATCCGCTATCACCATGCGAAAGAATATGAATTGCTGAAATAGGTGCATGTTCTGATTTGATAACTGCATCAATCTGATCGATTCCATTTTGTCCCGCATCTAAAAAATGTACTTCTGCAGTTGGAGAAATATCTTTTAATAAAGATTCTGGATCTAGTACTCTTGAATCAATAAATACTAATTCAACAGGTGGTAAAGTAATTGCTAATGGTTGCGCGGGAACAGAGTTATCCGTATTACCTGATCGAGTATCACTTGCAGTTTTGCTAACATCCTGAACTTGAACAGCCGCAGGGTTAGCCGGTGCTTGAGCTGCGTTATCTGTTGGAGCATTTGTTTGCGGCGCATCTTGCGGCGCTTGAGGAGTTTTTGAAGTATCGCTGTGTGTATCGACTTGGCTTGGATCATGTGCACTGACATCAGCAGGAATTCCAAGGTCATGAGGTGGCGCCGCTAAGCTGGCATCGAACAAAATACGAGGTTCGAGTGCCTGTCTCAGCGCGGTATATTTTTGTTTACGCTTCTTTCCCTTCTCATTCGAAGCCATATCAACCACCCCTACAAAACAATAGGACACCTTTAAGTATAGACTGTTATTGCCCTTTTTTAGTGTTTTATAAAAAATATAATCTATTCTAAATCAATAAGTTATCATATAAATGCGCGAAAGCCCTTGACATGCTTTGTTTTTAAGCAATATATCTGTGATTTGCAGCTTATTTACACAGCGCGAGTAGGCTGATTAAGGTTTATCATGTACCGATTTATCTGTGTAATATTTGTTAGAAGTGTTGACCTTCATATGTAACATGCCATCGTATTAGGATAGAAATACTCCTCTTTATTTTCTTCAAGAGTCTTCATTGCAACACATTTATGCTAAATTCAATGACGTGTATTTTTTTATGCTTGCTCTCATTAATAAAGTTGAGCCAACAGACTAATAATGCTAAGATTTTGCAGGGCATGCTTTTGTCATAAGCATTTGATACCAAGGGAAATTTAGAATGATTAAAAAGGGGTTAGTGATATGCTTTGTCAGTTTGCTGACCGCATGCACTATCACACCAAAACCTTTGACAGTCACCGAGCGTTACACTGAAGCCACAAATGATTTAAACAAATTATTTTCCCAACAAGAAATGTTAGTCAGCAATCTCGATTTTGAACAAGCTCTTGCGCGCGGATTAAAATACAATTTAGATTATCGTATTAAGCTAGTGAACAATGCATTACAAGCTGGCCAGTTAAACATTGCTATGTTTACTATGTTTCCTGCATTGAATGTGAGTAGTTCTGTTTATTCACGTAATAACCAATATTCAAGCTCAAGCGTAACTAATACAGGTGTAGTTTCTGATATTTCATCCTCAACACCTAATACAGTACGTTCCGATAGAATTGGCCTAAGCTGGAATATCCTTGATTTTGGTTTGGGATATATGAGAGCCAAGCAACAAGGCGAGCGCATCTATATCGCAGAAGAAGAGTCGCGAAAGCAGCTAGAACAATTATCTCAAGAAATTCTGATTGCTTATTGGGATGCCTACAGTGCACAAGAATTAATGATTGAAGCCAATCAATTTGAAAAAATACTTTATCAAGCAAAAAGCAAACTATCAATTGCAATGCAGGATAAAACAATTCCCAAGGAAAGCATTCTTAATTATCAAGCTGCCTTGCTTGAAGGTAATCGCCGCATTATTCAATTGAAATACAAATATGATAAGGCGATGCTAGATTTAAAGCATCTGATTAGTTTAGCACCGGATCATGAGTTTAAATTAGCGCCACCTCCTATTGCATTAAGAAAAGCACATGACTTGCATGATTTAGATTTTAAAAAATTAGATGCCATTACACTTGCAGATCGTCCTGAGTTGCGTGGACAGAATTACCAACAGCGTATTGCAGAGTTAGGTGTTAAAGTCGCTATTTTGCAAGCATTACCAGGTATCTCACTGAATGGTGGTTGGAACTACAATAGTAATACTTATTTGTTAAATAACAAATGGGTTGATCGAGAGCTTGATGTTGCTTGGAATTTATTAAACTTAGCATCACTGCCTACCGCATACAATGCAGCAAAAACACAAATCGAATATGAAAAATTAAAATTAATGGCATTGACACTCACCGTGCTCACAGAAACCCGCTATGCTTTCTCGCATTATGAAACCCTGCGTATTGAGTATGAAATAGCGCATAAGCAAACTGAAAATGCACATGCATTATTTGAGCTCGCTCAAAACCGCAAGCTGGCATCCTTAGCGAGTGATCAACAAGTGATAATTGCAAAATTACGTACGTTGACCGCAAAGATGGATGAGGATTTACTTTTAGCCGATATGTCAACTGCGTTAGGTGAATTATATATTTCTGCAGGCTCAGATTTGCTACCAGCGGATATTGCTAATAAGCCATTACAAGAAGTGGCTCAGATAATCAGCCGTAATTTTGTGCAGCAAAATACTTGGGATTTTAAAAAATATGTGGACTTAACTTATCAGAAAATGTTTGCTGAAAACCCAACGTATACACTACAATTGCTAGGAAGTTATGATTCAGAGAAAGTAAAAACAGTACAAAAACAATTAAGTACAACTGAGATGACTCACTATGCAATAACAAAAAATAATGGACGTGATTGGTATGTACTGACTTATGGAAAATATGCAACAGCTGCAGAAGCTAAATTAACGTTAGCTAATTTACCTAAGCAATTAAATACCTTTACTCCTTGGGCAAGAAAAACAGAAGGATTAACATGGACAGGATAATTCACTATTGTATCAAGGTAATAACAATCCTTAATCTAAACACTCAAAAGTTTTTTATAGCTTCTTGTTTGTTAAGTATATCACTGGTATCTATGGCTAATGCGGCCTCAAATGACTTGCCCGCATCCTTGCCTTCTCCATCCGATAATTTATTATTATCCATCGGAAGTAATACACCTGAATACGTTGTGATTAAACCCAGTGATGAAGTCACCTTTTCCAGTGAAACAGCAGCAGTGGTAGCCGATATCGCGGTAAAGGAAGGTAGTCAGTTTCAAATCGGTGACATTTTGTTGCAACTGGATTGTCGTTTACAACAAGCCGATTTAAAAAAAGCACTTGCGCAGCAAATGGAGACCTTGATGGCGCAAAAAGCTGCTAAAAAACTACAATCATATGGTTCATTAAGTGAATTTGAACTTACAAAGGCAAATGCCGATGCCGAAAGCGCCAATGCCGATGTCGATAAGCTTCGCGCTATTGTTGATAAGTGCACCATTAAAGCGCCATTTAATGGTGCAGTTGCTGACGTGATGGTACATGCGCATGAGAGTGTTAAAGCAGGTGATCCGCTGTTAAAAATAGTTAATATAGAAAATTTACAATTTGAAGTGCAAATACCGTCAACTTGGTTGTCTTGGTTGCATGTAGGATCTGTTTTTGAGGTACACATTAATGAAACGAAGAAAACTCTTCCTGCAAAGATTACCAAAATTAATCCACAGATTGAGCCTGTGAGCCAATCAGTGAAAATAATTGCAACAGTGGTACCTTCAGATCCAACTTTATTACCAGGGATGAGTGGTCAAGCTAACTTCCCTGATAACCCATTAAGTAAACCACAGAAAAGTACTAAATAATTATGCCCGTGAATGAACATACACAGACACAAATAGAAGGGTTAGCTACTTTACTCGTCTTGGACGAAGAAGTGAGAAAGCTAACGAATATTCGTGAATTTGGTTTTTTTAGTACGAATGAGACACATCGTCTTATGCCGTATCACACGGCATATTTGTGGCAGTTTAAAGACTTGATAGGTACTTATCTTGTGGCGCAATCAGGCACCGCAGAAATTGATTTGCATGCGCCTGCTAATCAATGGGTGCTCCATACCATTAATAAAATTCGCCGTACTCCGTTAGAAAATGAAGTGCATCAACTCGATTTTGAGACATTTAACAAAAATACAGACGAGACCCACCAAACACCTGAATCAGATTGGCCTGATGTGTTGCCCTATTACATGCTCTGGTGTCCCTTTTTAAATAAGTCAAAACAACTAACGGGTGGACTTGTTTTTTTTAGAGAGACAGCTTTCACTGAAGCAGAAGTGAAAATGCTAAGTTGGTTGATAGAGAGCTATCAATATACTTGGCTTATATTAGCCCAACCCAGAAAACTTCCTTCATGGGAAATCATTAAGCAAAAACGTTATTTGACAGGCGTAGGTATTATTCTTGTTTGCATTCTACTTTTCCCGACGCGTCTATCTATTTTTGCAGATGGCACAGTCGTGCCTAATAAAATGCAGATGCTAATTAATTCACCTATGCAAGGTGTTATTAAATCATTTAATGTTAAACCGGGTGATAGAGTAAAAGCGGGACAACTTTTATTAACGATGGATAAAACCGATCTAGAAGCTGCAGCGGATGTTAGCAAAAAAGATTTTTTATTAACACAAGCAAGATTGCGCACTGCAATAAATGAAGGTTTTGAGCATAAAGAAAGCCGTTTGGAAATACCCATTATTCAAGCGCAGTTAGCAATTGATAAATCAAATCTGGATTATGCAAATGAATTATTGGCAAAAACTGAAATAAAAAGTCCAATATCAGGTATTGTTATATTTGAAAGTAAAGAAGATTGGGTGGGGCAGCCCGTGCAAACGGGTGAGCGCATTTTAGTCGTCGCAGACCCGAACCAAGTTGAATTAAAAATTGTTCTTCCAGTCACTAATTCGATGAGCTTGTCAATCGGTGATAAAGGTGATTTTTTTATGTATGGCCAATTTGTACCGCTTCCTGTTTCAATTAAAACATTGGGCTACAATGCTAAGTTGATGCCCAATAAAGTATTGTCATATCAATTCGCAGCTGACTTTGATAAATCAAGTCCTCTACCGCAAATTGGTGCACAAGGCACAGTGAAAATTTATACTCACTATGTGCCTTTGATTTATTATTTCTTGAGACGTCCTATTCAAGCTATACGGGGAACATTAGGAATTTAAATGACATCATCAATGGAATCTAAGCCACTCAAAGTGCCAATGCTGCGTAAAGGGATTACGTTTGCGTTTAGCGATTACGATAAAGATGGTAAACCACAATGGCTCATACATGATTCCGGCAGAAATAAATTTTTTATTATTGGCTGGGTTGAATATGAAATATTAGAGCGTTGGTATTTGGGTGATGCAGATGCTATTGTGAATGCTGTGCATAATGAAACAACATTAAATATTGATATCAATGATGTTGAGAGCCTGTTGAAATTTCTTATACATAACTATCTAATTCAACAAAGTGGTTATCACATTTATCAACGCGCTAAAGAACAAAAAATTTTTAAAAACGATAACTTGTTTCATTGGCTTATTAGTTATTATCTTTTTTTTAAAATTCCACTTGTGCATCCGGATAATTTTCTTGTGCGCACCAAGCGCATTGGTGATTGGATATTTAGCCGTGCATTACTTTATGTGATGATCGCTCTAGCCATCATTGCTCTTTATCAGCTTGGTCATCAATGGGAGGAATTTACCCATACATTTAGATCTATATTTACTTGGCAAGGATTATTTTTTGCTTTTATAGCATACATGATCGCTAAATTATGTCATGAGCTTGGCCATGCCTATATGTGTAGACGGTATGGTGTTCCTGTGCCCGCTTTGGGAGTTGCATTTCTTGTTTTTTGGCCAGTTTTATATACAGACACAACATTAAGTTGGTCTCTCAATAGCAAACAAAGACTTCGCATAGCTCTTGCAGGCATTTGGGTAGAAACCTATGTCACCATTATTGCAGCTCTCATATGGTGTAATGTGCATAACATAACTATTCAATCCATCTGTTATGTCGCAATTACGATAAACTGGATGGCAAGTTTGCTGATCAATGTTAGCCCATTCATGCGCTTTGATGGTTATTATGTTCTGGCAGATTATATTAATATGCCTAATTTACAGCCTCGGGCATTTGCATTGACACGCTGGCAATTACGACGATGGTTGTTTAACTGGCCAGACCCGCCACCTGAAAAATTTTCTCCGGAGCGTCATCGCTTCTTAGTTGCTTATTCATTGATTACATGGATTTATAGATTATCTATTTATTTTGGTATTGCGCTATTGGTTTATCACTTTTTTATTAAGGTGGTAGGCATTATTCTATTTGCCGTTGAAGTTTATTATTTTATTCTGGGTCCCATTGTTACAGAAATACAAACTTGGATAGTGCTTAAAGATAAATTTACTTTTAATACACGAACAAAATTAACATGTTTTTTTGCGATTCTTCTTTTATTACTCGTTTTTTTACCTATCAATGAAACCATTAAAGTGCCTGCAACTCTGAGCTATGCGCATCAAATTTTAATCGCACCTACGGATGCGGTTATCATAAAAAAACCACCAGAAGTGGGTAGTGCAATCAAAGCGAATCAACCCATTATTCAATTACAATCAACCGTGCTAGATCACGCTTTGCGTCAAATTCAGCTAGATTATCAAAGAAAAATAAGCGAATTACGCAGAGCTGCGATTGATCCCACTTATGTAGGGCAAAGAAGTATATTATTGTCTGACATTAATAAAGATCAGGCAAAGTATAATAAACTCATGAATCTGCGCTCCAAGTATACATTGACGGTTCCATTTGATGGTATTATTTTGGATATTGCACCTGAGCTATATCCAGGTACAGTAGTAATGAAAGAAGAAATACTCGGTGATGTTATTGACCCTGCGAAGGTAGAAGTTGAGGCGTTTGTATCCCAGCAAGATATTAATAAACTGAAAGTAGGTTTTACAGGTTATTTTTATCCTAATGATATTAGCAGGCCAGCACTTCCTGTTAAAGTGGCTGCCATTGAAATAATCAATGCAAATAAGCTGAGCTGTTCTTATTCAAAAGGCCTGCAACATGACAAAAAAGACAGCATGATTGTAGATACAGAATGCTACAATGCGAGCGATCTAGGCGGCGATATTGCAACATTTTATACGGACGAAGGTGAATATGTCCCTGTCGATTCAGCTTTTCGTGTTTTATTAACGATACAAAAGCCAACTAAAATAAATCAAGTTGAACGCGGCACTGTCTATATTAACACAAAGCCAAATGCATATAGTGCATCGGTATTTTATAAATTAAAAACAGTTTTGGTTCGCGAAGCAGGGTTTTGAAGGTGTTATAGGTTAAAAAATTTACGTTAGATAGTGAAAGATGCTGCAGTGGTGTGATACATATTATTTTAGTGTAAGATAATTTTGAGGGAACAACTATGTTATTCAGTTTTATATTAATGGTCATCTCCGCAGTGTCAGTCTATACCTGCTTTAAATTTAAAGCTGAATTAGATAGATTGAAACAACCCACACCCGTTGATGAAAAGAAAGTGCAGCAAAATCAGTCTGCAGAGTTTTCAATAGGATTGTCCAGTTTAAACAGCGAATTTTCTGGTGAAATAACATTAGATGCACTAACGGGATTGCCTGGTCGTGAAGCGTTTGAGGATAGATTGCAGCAAACAGTCAATCAAAGTAAGCGCTTTGAAAAATCATTTGCGATCATCCTAATGAATATTAGCGATTTTCATCTTGTTAACGAACAAAAAGGTTACGGTACTGGTGACAAGTTATTACAAGAAGTGGCTAAAAGAATGCAAGGCATCATACGTCAAATTGATACAATGACGCGTTTCGCTGGCAATATGTTTATTTTCTTATTACCACAATTATCTTTACCAGAAACAGCAGTCTATGTAGCGCAACGTATATTAGATAATATTGTTTTACCTTTTAATATCAATAATGAAAATATTTATATTAATGCGAATGTGGGTGTTGCAATTTATCCATTAGATGGTACTGATCCCCAGAACATTATTAAAAAATGCAAACGAAGCTTTACTGCAAGCGAAAGCACAAGGCACAGGAAAGTATCAGTTCTTTCGTCAAGAAATGCATGCATTAGGACAACGTGAGTTAGACTTACGTTCTGTTTTCACTAGCCCTGATTATTTGCAAAAATTATCAATTCAGTACTGCTCTCAGATTAATGTAAAAACAAACGAAGTGGTGTCTGTTCAAGCAATTCCATTTATACAGTTTTCTAAATATGGAATAGTTTCATTTTCTGAATTTTTAAAAGTGGCTTCTAATTGTAAAAAAACTGTAGAAATTGGTGAGTGGTTATTGCGTAATACAACAATGCAATTTAACAAATGGCATCAAGATGGTTTTACGCCTAGAAAACTAGTGTTGGGTGTGACCATAGATCAAGTCATCGATACACAATTTAATCAAACCCTATCGCAAAAATTAAAAGAATATCAAATCCAGCCAAACCAAATTGTTTTTGAAATTATCGGAGACAATATTCTTGCAAAGGCTGATTTATTGGAAAGTATTTTATCTTTATCGCATAATCAGGGAATTCAAATCGCATTCAGTGTTCTTACTTTAGGAGTTTTTGCCTTGAAAAAGCTTACTCAATTACCTATTGATTACTTAAAAATTGATAGCAAACTTGTGCAAAATGAAGAGACTCGTCGACAAAATGAAGCTGTGATTCATATGCTTATTACACTTTCGCATGAGCTTCAAATTAAAATTGTTGCCGATGGTGTTGATACTGAAAAGCAAAAAGAATTATTGGTAGCAATGGGTTGCGATATCATGCAAGGCAAGCTTTTTGCTAATCCAATGCCCATTGATATTGTTGTGTAGCAGCGCTGCCTTTATTTTTCGAGGCGGTTGTTTTGATGCGTCAACGTAAAAAATTAGCGTATTTTTTTATTAGAAGCACTGTGTATTAGTTGTTTAGATGGATCATTCTGAGCAACAGTTCCTGCTGGTTTAAACATTCCTTGCTTGCTAGCTCGTGCCTGCATTGGTTCCATCTCTTTACCGTCTGCTTTAAAATTTTTGTATTTGCGCGTGTTTTCGCCTAGTAATTTCACTGACTCTTGTTGTCTTGCAGCTAAGATATCGGTTTCTTTTGCTGCGGTTCCACCAATTTGAATGATAGATTTAACAAATTGCACTCCTCCAAATGCTGCTGCAACAGGCGGTATTGTCAGGCTTAATACTATACCTGTTACAGTTTGTGCCCCTGTTGCAGCTAAGGAACCTTTCTTTTCCCACAATGCTGCTGCAGTATCTTCTGGTCTCGCGCTCGGTTGAACGTTCATAAGACGTCCTTCAGTGCTGATTTCAGATGCGATCAAGCCACCGCCTGTTGCTATTCCACCTACAATAGTAGACGCATTTTGTACTAAGCCTGCGCCAGCACCTACCCCGACCAAAGGGGCGGCTATAGATGATACGATAGCAAGAGCAGTGCGAACATAAAAATCCTTCCACTGCTTTTCTATTTTATTCATCACAACTTCATGTTTCTCAACTAATGTTTTAAAAGCAATCAATGCACTCTCTTTTTGCTCCTTATCTAAAGAAGGGCAGTGATTGTTAATAATGTCTTTTGCGCGTGCATAGTATGTAGCTAAATCTTTTCCTTGATACGTTTGTAGAATACAGTTAACAGTGTCTGCTAAAATATCAGCTGTACCATCCATAACTAAATGACTGCGATTTTCTTCCATAAAAGACTGCGTACGTCTCAGGCCTTCTTCTTGCAGCGCTAACGCTTCTTTATATTTCAAATATTCCGCACCATTTTTTAAGTCGCCACGTACTCGCAGGTCAAAATCTAATTCATCAAATGCTTCTTGATATTCTTGGTTCCCTTGTATGATGTCACTATTATCCTTTTTAAATGCATTAACTTGGTCACCTAAGCTTTGATAGAATTCGATTGTATCTGATGCTTTTTTGGGATCATGTTCGGAAACTTTAACATTTAGTATCGCTTCAATTTTTGCAATACATCGAAGATAATCTGCCATATTATCTTTTTCGATCGCTTTCATAATTTCCGAATGAACATCGTACATTGTTTTGGTGACGCCTGTTCTTTTTACTACCTCAAATACTTCTGACTTAGCATTCCAAACTTTTTTTTGAATTGTCTCACCTACTCCAAATGCATTAACCTTAGCTGCAAAAATGGCTTTATCAAGTTCCTTCAGCATGACACGTGCTTTCGCATTAAAAGGAGCTGCGGTAGAGCTCATATCTTCTAATTCAACAGAGTCTTTATTTACATCATCTTTAACAATGGATTTTTTATTTGCTGGGGTTGCCATAAACTTACCTCCACGCTAACTATGTCTGTGTAATTTAAGTATAGGAGGTAATTTAAATTATACTTTAAAATGATCAAATATATATTAAAT
>DHJK01000020.1:25199-35691 GCA_002404295.1 Legionellales bacterium UBA4722 | reverse complement strand
CCGAAGGGGGAAGGGATTGACTAAGCAGCAGTTAGCCTTAGCTTAGCGCCTATACCCTATGGAAGAGATAAATATATATCAAATCTCACTTACAGACAGGTTCACATGGCACAATACATTTATACAATGCAAGGCGTAAGCAAAGTAGTCCCGCCCAAACGCGAAATTCTAAAAAATATTTGGTTATCTTTTTACCCTGGCGCCAAAATTGGTGTTTTAGGTTTAAATGGATCAGGAAAATCTACGCTACTCAAAATTATGGCAGGCTTAGACAAAGAATTCACCGGCGAAGCACGCCCACAAGCCGGTATCAAAATTGGCTATCTCTCCCAAGAACCACAACTCGATCCCACCAAAAATGTACGCGGCAACGTAGAAGAAGGGGTCGCAGAAACCATCGGCTTACTCAACCGATTCAATGACATCAGCATGCAGTTCGCAGAACCCATGAGCGATGATCAAATGAATAAATTGCTGAATGAACAAAGCAAATTACAAGGTGAAATTGATGCAGCAGGCGCATGGGAACTCGAACGTAAATTAGAAATCGCAGCGGATGCATTGCGCTTACCGCCGTGGGATGCGGATGTCACCAAACTTTCAGGTGGTGAACGAAGACGTGTTGCACTGTGTCGATTACTTTTATCCAATCCAGATATGTTATTACTCGATGAGCCTACTAACCATTTAGATGCAGAAAGCATTACATGGCTAGAGCGCTTCTTACACGATTACCCTGGCACAGTGGTTGCTGTCACCCATGATCGTTACTTTTTAGATAACGTTGCAGGCTGGATTTTAGAATTAGACCGTGGCCAAGGAATTCCTTATGAAGGAAATTACTCTACTTGGTTAGATCAAAAAGCAAAACGATTAGCACAAGAAGAGCGTGAAGAAACATCGCATCAAAAAGCAATGCGTGAAGAATTGGCATGGGTGCGTAGCAATCCTAAAGGTCGCCAAACAAAAAGCAAAGCACGTATGGCTCGTTTTGATGAACTAAGCTCCAAAGAATTTCAAAAACGCAGTGAAACACAAGAACTTTATATCCCACCAGGACCTCGATTGGGTGATCTTGTCATTGAAGCGACGGGCATCAGTAAAGAATTTGGTGATCGTTTATTATTTGAAAATTTAGATCTTGCTGTTCCACCGGGTGCGATCGTCGGTATTATTGGGCCGAATGGTGCTGGTAAAACTACTCTGTTTAAAATAATCATGGGTCAGGAAGAGCCAGACAGTGGCACGATTCGCATTGGTGAATCAGTGAAATTGGCTTATGTGGATCAAAGTCGTGATGCATTAAATGGCAAAAATACAGTGTGGCAAGAACTTTCCAATGGACAAGACATTATGACCATTGGCACATATCAAATGCCATCACGAGCGTATGTTGGCCGTTTTAATTTCAAAGGCACCGATCAACAAAAATTTATTCAAGATTTATCGGGTGGTGAACGTAATCGCGTTCATTTAGCTAAATTACTCAGCAGTGGTGGCAATGTATTATTGCTTGACGAGCCAACCAATGATCTAGACGTTGAAACGTTACGTGCATTAGAAGAAGCGTTATTAAGCTTCCCAGGCTGCGCGATGGTTATTTCACATGATAGATGGTTCTTGGATCGTATTGCGACGCATATTATTGCTTTTGAAGGTGATAGCACTGTTATCTTCTTCAGTGGGAATTATGCGGAATACGAATTGGATCGATTACGTAGACTGGGTGAACAGGCTAAACAACCGCATCGGATTAAGTACAAAAAATTGGAGCATTAAAACGATAGCTTAGGACGCTTCTACCCTTGTGAGCTGAGGAATCGTATCAATCTAAGTTGAGTACTTATATTATGGCATGAGGCTATGTTCTTGCGCCTCCGGCTCCAGGTGGCTTTGGTCCAGACAAATAAGATGGCGACTCTTGGTCGATACCTTTTTCAGCTTTCTTAGCTTGCTCAAGTTCATAAGAGTTTGTGTGGGTCTGCTTTACTCGTTGATCTATTTGTATATTGATATATACCTCACTAGTCCCGAGCGCTCTCACATACAAAGCACATGCAGCTTCACTTTGATTTTTAATTACTTCAGACATATCTTTCAAAAGAGGTTTATTTAGCTCTTCTAGTCTTCTTAATTCACTAGGCCTCAAAAGAGCATTACCAGAATTTTTAATACCCCCCATATTTCCTACTCCAACAAGCCCAGCAAAACCAGCATTCAGAATTCTGCCACGCTCAAGTCTAACTGCTTTGTCTTCTACAGCAGCAGGATTAGCTTCAACTAAACTAGGATTTACTTTTATTAATTTATTAGGATCATCCGATGAATTAAGAACATTATCCTTTAACTGCTCTATCTTTTTTTCGTCTAGCGCTATCTGTTTTCCATCTAAAGTGGTTATCGATGAGCCTTCTAATTTATTCCTGAATTCTGCACTTGCTTTTTCCTGCATGGCAGTCCACTCTTTTGAAATCTCAGCTTGATCAATCGGTAAAGTTATAAGCTTAGCCTTCCAAGATTCTATCTCCTTATCCAAGTCAGAGTTTTGCTTGGTTAGATACTCAACCATTTGCTTAGGATCTAAATTAAGATCATCACGCGTTTGTTTATAGACAGCTTGTTGATAAGCAGCATAATCCTCTAAATATTTTGAATGTGTTTCTACAGCGCGCCTTAACTGCTCGTTTACCAATAATTTCTCATCTACCCTTATAGCATTCAATATTCCTAAAACAGTTCTGTCTATTATATTAGCGTCATATTCTTTTCTAATATCCAGATTACGTAACTCCATCATCTCTTTTAGAAAATATGGAGAGTTTGGATCAGTTAAAGCAAGCAGCGTTGTCATTTGAACTTCATCAAAAGTTGGCATATATTTCTCTCTTAAGGGATTCATTTTAGTATACGTTACAAGCTACAAAAAATTCAAACATTCAGCTAAGAATAAGTTGGAGATTCAAAATATTGCGCAGATAGCGCCGAAAAGCTAAATTATCATACTATATAAAAAGAGAGTGTTCATTAAGCTGTATCACTCTTTAGGAGTTTGCCATTCTGAGCAAGCAGCAATGACACAGTTTAATGAACACCCTCGATAAAACTATGCAAATGGCTTTATCTAAAGCGTCTCAGTATACATATAATCTGGAACCACGCACGTCCAATGAAAGCGCTCTTCAATTTTTTCTTTTAACGAAAGCGCAGCTTCCGGCTCCCCATGCGTGATAAATACTTTTTTAGGATGATGATTAAAATGGCTTAACCATTCTAAAATTTCTTCATAATCCGCATGCGCTGACATATTACTTAATACACTGACCTCGGCATTCACTTCAATAGATTCTCCAAATACCTTCAGCTGTCGTTTACCACGAATGATATCAGCGCCACGCGTACCTGCAGCTTGATAACCCGTAAACACAATCGTGCTACGCTCATCACTTGCAAATGTTTTGATATGATGCAACACACGACCCCCTTCTAACATACCACTGGCTGAAATGATAATTTTTGAAAACACTTCTTTATCTAACAGTTGTGACTCTTGTTTTGAATTAATATAAGTGGCCACTTCACACACTTTTTTCGATAATTCTGCATCAAGTCGATGTTGCGACGAATATTTCATAAAAATATCGGTTGCATCTTTTGCCATAGGACTATCTAAATAAATCGGCACACTAGGTATACGATTAGATTTTTTTAATAAATACATTAAATATAACATATGTTGCGCACGACCTACTGCAAACGCTGGAATCACAATCGTACCTCCCCGCTCCACAGTGCGGGTAATGACTTCAGCCAATTGAATCAACGGATCTACTTTTGCATGCAAGCGATTACCATACGTTGATTCTAAAACGAGATAATCCGCTTCTTGCATAATCGATGGAGGATGCATGACGATATCATTAGGTCGTCCTAAATCACCTGAAAATAATAATGTTTCATTGTAATTTTTAATTTGAACAAACGTTGCGCCTAAAATGTGCCCGGCAGGTATCAGCGATACAGAGGCTTCATCATCTAATTTATATTTTTTTCTAAATTCGAGCGGATGAAATAATTCTAATGTACGTTCTGCATCTGCACGCGTATACAGAGGTATTGCTGGCTGATGTTTAGAGTAACCGTATTTATTTGCATTTTTCGCTTCTTCTTCCTGTAAAAATCCGCTATCAGGCAACAGCACGGCACATAAATCTCTGGTAGCATGAGAGCAATACACTTTACCTCTGAATCCATTCTTCATCAATACAGGTAAATATCCACTGTGATCAATATGCGCATGCGTTAAAATAACGATATCAATTGTTTTAGGGTCAATTGGAAATTTTACCCAGTTTCTAAGACGTAATTCTTTTAATCCTTGAAATAATCCACAATCAATCAGAATGGTTTTATTATCTAACTTCAATAAAAATTTCGACCCTGTTACTGTATTTGTTGCACCTAAAAATGTTAATTGCATTCTTTATCCTTAATAAACTTTTCAATTTCTATGAGTACATCAAATAAATCCGCAACTAACCCATAATCCGCGATTGCAAAAATGGGCGCATCCGGATCACTGTTAATAGCAACAATCACTTTACTATCTTTCATGCCTGCTAAATGTTGTATTGCACCTGAAATACCGATCGCTATATATAAATCAGGCGCGACCACTTTACCTGTTTGACCTACTTGATAATCATTAGGTGCAAACCCTGCATCAACAGCTGCACGCGATGCACCAACGGCAGCACCTAATTGATCTGCTAATTTTTCTAATAATTTAAAATTTTCAGCACTTTTAAAACCGCGGCCGCCTGAAACAATAATTTTTGCTGCAGTTAACTCAGGTCGTGTGTTTTTAGTTAATTCTTGGTTTATAAATTTAGTACGTTTATTTTCAAAAACAGTATTTATCATTTCCACTGGCGCTACTTCATTCTTATCTGGTTCCGCCTCTGAAAACGCTGTTTGACGTATAGTCAGAATTTTAATAGATTCATTTATAACTACAGTAGTTAACGCATTGCCTGCGTATATGTAACGTTCAAATGTGTCAGGTGAAATAATAGTAACGACATCTGATACTAAGGCAAGATCCAATAACGCTGCAACTCTTGGTAAACAATTTTTACCAAATGCACTGGCTGAGGCCACTATATACTGATACTCTTTTGCAAGGCTCGCAATCAACTCTGCGCTATTTTCTGCTAGTTGATGCGCATATTCAGGTGCATCAGCCACCAAGACTTTGTGAATAGAAGGAAGTTTTTGTGCTGCTTGCACAACAGTTTCGCAATGATCACCGATCACTAACACATCAATTTCTCCCGCTAATTGTTGTGCTGCGGTCAATACATGATAATTAGATATCTGTAATTTTTTATTATCATGTTCACTCAAAAATAAAATTTTCATTACCAAACCTGCGTTTCATTTTTCAAACGATCGAATAATTCTGTCACTGAAGATACTTTAATGCCAGCCCGCCTTTTTTGAGGGGCTACCACTTTTATTATTTTCAATCGTGGTTGTAGATCAAGTTGTAATGTGGATGCTGACATAATCTGCAAAGGTTTTTTCTTTGCTTGCATGATCTGTGGTAACGAAAGATAACGTGGTTTATTTAATCGTAAGTCTGTCGTAATGACTGCTGGTAATTGCAACAATAGTGTCTCTAATCCACCTTCTATTTCACGGGTGACTTGTACACAGTTATTTTCTACTTTTAATTTTGATATAAATGTAGCTTGCGGCCAGTTCAGCAAACCAGCAAGCATTTGCCCTGTTTGATTGTGATCGCTGTCTATGGCTTGTTTTCCTAAGATAATCAGTTGAGGTGATTCTTGTAGCGCAATTGCTTTAAAAATTTTAGCGGCAGCCAAGGGTTGGATGTCTAAATCAGTCTCGACCAAAATAGCCCGATCTGCGCCCATGGAAAGTGCGGTGCGCAATGTGTCTTGGCATACAGGTAGCCCAATTGAAACCACAATCACTTCGTGAGCAATCCCTTGTTCTTTTAATCGTATCGCTTCTTCAACCGCAATTTCATCAAATGGATTCATCGACATTTTTACATTTGCCGTGTCAACTCCAGTTTGATCATCTTTTACGCGGACCGGGACGGTGTAATCAACAACTCTTTTTACGGTAACTAAAACTTTCATCGTGCCTCGTCCTTGATTCCTTTCATAACCGGTAGTATTACTGATTGTGGTTTTTTTTAAAAGCAAAGTATTTGGGTAAATTTGTTTTTGCTTTAATCGTGCTCTCCACTCTCGTCATTGCGAGCGTGAGCGAAGCAACCTAGTCTTTCAACGCTGCTTTTGTGAGCCCATGCTGCTAATCAGCTCTGTAAAGACTAGGTTGCTTCGCTCCCGCTCGCAATGACGAGAGTAGAGGGCACGATTGGAGCAGCGCAGCTCGCTGAATAGTTTGAAATCCCACGTGATTTACCTATTCATGAGGAGTATACTTCCTAATCTTCACTCGAACAGACCTTAAGGTGAGTCAGATTACCAAAAATTTATGCCAACTATCAAAGACTTAAGACGCTACCTCTTCGGGGACCCACTTAACCCGTTCAGCCCAAACATTCTAAGGCATGTATCCTTAGTCGCTTTTTTAGCCTGGGTGGGCTTAGGTGCTGACGGCCTTTCTTCCTCTTGTTATGGTCCTGAAGAAGCGTATGTTGCCCTTGGCGGTCATACACATCTTGCGCTGTATGTTGCTCTAGCCATGGCGATCACTGTATTTATTATTTCTATAGGCTATAACCAGGTTATTGAACTTTTCCCAAGCGGCGGTGGTGGTTATAAAGTCGCAACACAATTATTAGGCCCTTATATCGGGCTAATCTCGGGCGCCGCTCTTATTGTAGATTATGTGTTAACGATTACGGTCTCCACTGCCAGTGGTATGGATGCTATTTTCAGTTTTCTACCCTACCGATTTCTGCACCATAAATTATTTGCTGAATCGATGGTTATTATATTCTTGCTAGGTCTAAATATGCGTGGCATGAAAGAATCCATCAAAATTCTTTTACCGATTTTTGTAGGCTTTGTCGTCATTCATTTTTCCTTAATCATTTATGGGATCGCAGCGCACAGCAAAGGTTTACTCAGCATTATCCCTGACACTATTACTGATACTCAAAATGCTGCCAAAGTGATGGGTTGGTTCCCATTACTTGCACTCACATTACATGCCTACTCCTTAGGTAGCGGTACTTATACAGGTTTGGAAGCGGTTTCAAACAATGTAAACCGTTTAAGTGAACCCCGCGTAACAACTGGAAAATGGACTATGTTCTACATGGCTATTTCCTTAAGCTTTATGGCAGCGGGTACTGTATTGTTGTATTTACTTTGGGACGCGCATCCTAACCATGCCCAAACATTAAATGCCGTCGTCTTCAATTCTATTTTAGGTAACTCCTGGTTAGGCAAAGCAAGTTTGTATATCACATTAACATTAGAAGCAGGTTTGTTATTTGTTGCCGCTAACACTGGATTTTTAGGGGGACCTTCTGTACTTGCTAACATGGCATTGGATAACTGGGTTCCAAATCGTTTTCGTCATCTTTCAACACGCTTAGTTGTTCAAAATGGTCTTATTTTATTTGGCATTTCCGCGCTGTTGATTTTGCTATGGAGCCATGGCCGCGTCTCTTGGCTTGTGATTTTATATAGTATTAATGTGTTCGTTACTTTTTCTTTATCTTTATTAGGCTTATGCGTTTACTGGGCAAAACGCAGAAGAAATGCATCACCCTATTGGGTTTGGCGTCTCGCATTTTCAGTGTTTGCTTTTATTATTACGTCAGGCATTTTAATGATTACATTGATCACTAAATTTGAATCGGGTGGCTGGGTCACTGTACTCATTACCTGTGCTGTTATCTCACTCTGTTTATTGATTAACAAACATTATAAAACCGTTTATAAAAAACTAGCGGATCTCGATGCGCAACTCAAACATCCTATCACTGAAAAAAGTTTACACCCTATTATCCCAGATCCAGCACAACCCACCGCTGTGATTATGGTTGGCAAAAGCCAAGGCATAGGGATGCACACATTATTATGTATTTTCCGCATGTTCCCCCGCCATTTTAAAAACTTTATTTTCCTGAGCGTTGGTATTGTGGATGTTGAAAGTTTTACCGGGGGCGAAGCATTAGAACAAATGCGCCATCAAGTCACTGATACATTGGATTACTTTGTACAGTATTGCCAACAATATGGGTTTGCGGCAGAAAGCTATGATGCTTTTGGTACAGACACTGTAGAGAAATTAACCGGACTTGCGGAAAAAGTGGGGAAAAAATATCCAAATTGTATTTTCTTTGCAAGCAAGTTAATTTTTGAACATGACAACTGGATCACGCGTATTTTGCACAATGAAACGCCTACTACCTTGCAAAGACAGTTGCATTTACAAGGTAAAGAATTGGTGATTTTGCCGATGAAAATATAATATTACATCTCCACCTCAACTGTATCATTTCTGCGAAAACGCTACTGATCGAGTCCCTTCCCCCTCCGGGGGAAGGAAAGGAAGGGGGAATAAAATGTAACAGATCATTGTAAAAAGCACATTCCGAAACAGCAAATAAAGATTTAATGTAAAAATTTAACTCCCCCTTCCCTTCCTTCCCCCGGAGGGGGAAGGGACTCGATCAATAGCGCCTTCTCAAAGATTGAATTTATGCTAACCCTCTAAAATGTCGTAAACTTCACTCATTTATCGTGAATTATTGCTTTTTTCTAATTATACTATGCATTCTGCTGACCAAAATACCCAGCATACCTATTAAAATACCATGGCCACCATCATGAGGAATAAAAAGTGAAACCTGAAACCACAGACCGTAAAGTTATCATAGAACAACACAAACGCTTTTCCCAATCTGCTCTTTGGCGTCTACAACGCGAATATTTTGATAAAGAAGGCATTAATGCTTGGGTTAATCAGGTTCCTTTTTATATCACCAGCAATCCCTACATCGCAGCTTGTTATGCAAAAATTGTGTTAGCGTTTATGCGTGATTGGGTCAAATTACACCCTGAGGCTAAAGAGCATCCTTTTTACATCATGGAGCTAGGCACAGGCTCTGGTCGTTTCAGTTTTTATTTTATTAAGACATTGCTCGAATTGCTAGACGAGTTAGAAATCAAAGATATTAAATTTCATTACATCATGAGCGACTTTACCAAACATAATGTTAAATACTGGGAAGAACACCCCGCATTAAAACCGTATATTGAACAAGGCATCATTGATTTTGCCTTATACGATATGGAAGCAGAGCGTCCTCTACATTTAATTCGCCAAAACGTAAATCTTTCTCCAGAATTATTGGTTAATCCACTCACTGTATTTGCTAATTACATTTTTGACACCATTTCACACGATGCATTCACAGTGCAAGATCATAAGTTATATGAATTATTATTTAGCTTACACACCGACGAAACTAACATGGATCGTAATCGCCCCATTCAAATGGATAAAATTGGTGTTGATTATAATATTCATGAAATCAAAAGCGCCTATTATGGTGATCCTGAATTAGACGCTATTCTTGATTTATATAAAAAAGAATTACATTCTACGAGCTTCTTGATCCCCATGGGCTCCATACACGCTATCCGATTTCTAAAAAAATTATGCAAAGATAAATTATTTATTATATCCACTGATAAAGGCTATGGCGCCCTCGAACATTTGGATAATTTAGGCCATCCGTCTATTTCTTTCCACGGTAGTTTTTCAATGATGGTAAACTTCCATGCCATCAGCGAATATTTTAAAAACAGTGGCGGCGATGCTTTTTTACAAACACCTCGCAGAGGAATTAGAACATCTGTCTTCGCAAGCGGCTTTAAAATAAATAATTTACCAGAAACTAAAGTAGCAGTTTCCGATTGGGTTGAAAAAATGAGCCCATCCGATTATTTTACATTACACAGTCGCGTTCGGGATCACTTTACCGATTACGATTTAGATACATTAGCATCTCATATGGAATTCGCCTGCTGGGATCCGCATATTTATCTCAAAATCAGCGCAAAAATTACTTCGCTTATTCCAGAAGCTGATTTAGAAACAGTTACGTTTATCGCTAAAAATATGCCGCGATTAGCAGCAAATTATTATCACATGCCAAAAACAGAATGCATCCTGTTTGAGATTGGCGTATTTTTCCATGCTATGAAAAAATATGAACAAGCTTTACAGTATTACCAACAAGCACAACAGTATGTTGGAGAACAATTTGGTTTATTCTATAACATGGCATTGTGTGAGCATCACTTAGAGAAACACGAAGATGCATTAGTGCATTTCAAGCATGCACTTGAATTAGATCCTGCATCAAAAGAAACAGAGGAATGGGTTACGTTTACGGAAAAGGCGTTGACTGAAGTGAAATAATTTGTACCAGATCGACTCCACCTTTGTCATTGCGAGCGTGAGCGAAGCAACC
>DHJK01000020.1:21516-24989 GCA_002404295.1 Legionellales bacterium UBA4722 | reverse complement strand
CGCTCACGCTCGCAATGACGATAATGGAGCTAATACCGATTCCCTTAAATTATCTACTATTTAGCTGCATAACAAGATTCGTCTGATCTATACCATTAGAAAAATCTTCTATAAATATTATTCCAGCAACATCATTATAAATCTCAGGTCTTTGTAAAAATGTCGTCATTGAATCTTTGTATGACCCTGTTAAACTTTTCAATGATTGAAAGCTAGACGACTTTGCCATTCCTTTTACAACCATAGAAGCACTGGGCGTTAACTGCGTTTGTAAAATGAATAAATAGTTATGGGGAGTAGAGCTCAATGTATTTAATGTGCCTGTGACAGATGCCTGTAATTTTGCGACATCTTGTGCATTTGGCCAGTACGAACAAATATCAGTTAATTCTATGCACTCATTTAAATTTTGAGTGTTAATACTATGCCAAACAAAATTGTAATTTTTATCTGTATTCTCAGGAATACTTGTGGATGCAATAATGACTTGCACCTTTTTTGCTAAAAAAGAGCTCATCGCTGTGGATGGTGTATATAGATCTTGTCCGTTTGCATCTCTACGTGGCGCAATCCATGGTATAAGTTCTTGATTAACATAATCCAATGCATTTTTTTTCATCGAAACTAGATTTTTATTGTGTTGATTATACCAATGATTGATATCAAGAATAATGATTTCATTTTGATGATTTTTTTGTTGTAAAAATTCTTTTACGCTGCTCACCACATTCTTTAAAGTCTCACCATACTGAGAATGACAAGTTGAGATATCATCCACTTCAACGCCATCAGCACAGAGTCGAAGATCAAAATATCTTATTCCACTTTCTAATTGTTCTTTGATACTACTATCTTGAGTGTGACCCCAATTAGCATTGAACTGAGAAGCAGTATCTCCACCCATATTTTTCCATACATTATATGAATCAGGTGAATAGGCTGAACTATTTTTAATTGCGTATGTTCCACTATCGTGTGTGCCTGTTATATATAATTTATTTAAGGGCTTTTGCATTTTGTCATTTATTAAATTCATCCATTGGCTAAGATCTTTAGCGCTGATGCTTATAAGTGTAAAATCCGCCTTAGATTTTCCTAGTAGAGTATCTAACTTCATAGCATATGGGTATAAATTCACATTTTGGATATTAGGAGGAAGAATAAATGTGTTTTTAGCTGACGAACTATCAAGGTTAATAATGAGTTCATAGCTAGCAATTTTAATTTTATTAGAGTCACTCAAAGAAAAATTAATTGAACATGACTTTTGATCTGTTGGACTTTCTAAATAAACTAATGTATTAATATTAATTTCATTAGCTGCTTTCGTACAAGTTGAACTTTCAACCGTTACTATCAATGGTAAATCTGTATTGATTTTGAGATACATACCCGTAGGTACTGAAAAAGTAGCTTTGGATAATGCAACTAATACGATAAGCAAAGCTGAAAGTATGTATTTTTGGTGCAACATAACTACCCCTTTCTTGTTTTAAATATGGATAGTACAAGTATAGTTCAAAAACAGACTTACTGTGATCTAGGTATGATTTTTTATAACATCTTGAAAAATTGTAAGAATCTATCTATGCCCATCATCAGCCTCAACACCTAAAAATCTCTCCACTTCAATCTCCGTCATTTCATAAAGAGTTTTTTGTTGTTGACGCGCAGTAAAAGCCAGATTTAATATCCTATCAGCAATGCACTCTACATGTTCTGTTATAATGTCATGATTTTTGTTTTCTTGCTGTAAAGACAAATGAATCAACCCACCCGCGTTAATCAGATAATCAGGCACATACAAAATGTTACGTTGAGATAATTGCTTTGCTATTTCAGGTGAGGATAGTTGATCGTTTGCAGCACCTGCTATTATCTTTGTTTTAAATTGTGACAGCGTGAGCGGGTTGATGATTTGCCCTAATGCACAAGGTGCAAAAACATCGCAGAAAACTGCATAGATGGCAGAAGGTTCAACTATAGTCGCATTAAATTCCTCTGAACACCGCTGAGCGCGTGTTGGATCTATATCACAAACCGTTAATTTGGCGCCTGCAAGGTAAAGATGCTTCGCTAAAAAATAACCTACACTTCCTACACCTTGAATCGCAACATGTAATCCAGCTAAATTGTCTCGTCCATCTAATAACTTCACTGCTGCCTGAATACCTTTAAAAATCCCCAACGCTGTCGAAACCGAAGGATTATTATCAGAGAGATCTTCTTCTAAGTAACCTGTAACGTACGGCGTGTACTTTTTAATAATAGACATATCTGCTTGGCTCGTACCACTATCAATAGTGGTAATATAGCGTCCGTTAAGCGAATCTACACATTCAGAAAAACGTTTTAGAATTGCCGCATGATCAATATGTTGAGTGGAGCGCATAATCACCGCTTTACCACCGTCATGGGGCAATTGACTAATCGCAGCTTTATAACTCATAGCATGTGCTAAACGATTTGCATCGGTAATTGCAGCATCAAGAGTGGGATAAGACAACATACGACACCCACCAATTGCAGGGCCACGTCCGTATTGTTTTAACGAAATAACTGCACAAAAATCAAGAGATTTATCTTGAAAAATATGCAGCTCACTTCTATTAGCTTTGTCGTTTTTACTAAGCATATTGCAAGATCTCTGTATTAAGTTTATAAGCAATACATAATCCTTGTAAAACAAGATCCGGTAATATGACATCGAACAACGATTTTTCTCGGTATAATTGCGCAAAACCACCCGATCCAAGTACTGTAACGGGTTCATGAGAAAATACTTCTTGTTTATAACCCGCGATAATTTCTTTTAAAGCACCTAGTTGTCCATAAAACAAACCTGCTTGTATACTTTCGCGCGTTGAGCGTCCAATATAAGCAGCGGGTTCTTCTATATCCACTTCCATTAATTTAGCCGTATTAGATTTTAACGACTCCATACCCAAACGCATGCCAGGCAATATGGTGCCGCCGAGGTAATCACGCTTTTTATTAATGGCACACACTGTTGTTGCCGTTCCCATATCTATAATAATAAGATTTTTATTAGGAAAATGATGAATACCACCGATTGCATTTGCTATGCGATCTGCACCGACTTCACCCGGATTTTTATATTTAATATGTAAGCCGGTTTTAACGCCTGATTGTAAAATAAATAGAGGTGCTTTGAGATACATAGTTAGCGTATGACGGATTGTGAAATCACAGCTTGGAACAACGGAGCATACGGCTGTTGCTGATATTTTTTCAGGTGAAATTGAGTTGGCTTGCAATATACTTAACAAAAAAATACCGAATTGATCTGCGGTGCCGATTAAATGTGTAGCGTAGCGAAAACGGGCAATTTGCTTTTCGTTTTCATCAAAGATACCACCGAGTATATGGGTGTTGCCGACGTCTAAGCAGAGTAGCATAAAAATTTCCTCAAAAATTAAAAAGTTTTTCCTGCTTAGGACACCTCTCCCCTT
>DHJK01000020.1:0-21446 GCA_002404295.1 Legionellales bacterium UBA4722 | reverse complement strand
CCCCTCCCCCGCCGCCTTCGGCGTCGACCTCTCCCACAAGGGGAGAGGTGTCCTAAGCAGCGCTTTAGCTTAATATTTTTTACAACACATGCTCCAAATCCACCACAATCGGCACCAACGTTTCTTTTGCATCGATCATCGCATAAGAAATAATAAAAATCTTATCTCCAATTTCTGCTTTACGTGCCGCCGCACCATTTAAACAAAACACGCGACTTCCAGCAGCACCTTTAATCGCATACGTCTCCAACCGTTCACCATTATTCAAATTAACCACTTGAACTTTTTCATTTTCTCTAATATTTGCCTGTTTCATAATCTCTTCATCAATCGTAATAGAACCCACATAAAATAATTCTTTTTGGGTAATCGTGCCATATGCGATTTTCGATTTTAATACTGTAATATGCATTATTTCACCTTTATAAATTAATTAAACTACTAACTGAACCCATCGTGCCCTCGTCATTGCGAGCGGGAGCGAAGCAATGACGAGAGTTGAGGGCACGCTCATGATAAAAATGCGCTGAAACAAATTATTCATATCCCAAAAAAATATTATCAATAAGCCGCACATCATCCAACCATACCGCTCCCAAACGCCGTTGCCATTGTTCTGCAATATAATCCACTTTAAAACCCAACGCCTGAAGTTGCTCTGTTATTTTTTCAGGCTGAAGTTCGCCATGTAATAGTCTCGGAAAATGCCCAGCTTTTTCTCGCTGCGCTTCGTTCAATCTTGAATTACGCGAACTTAAAGCTAACCCGTCATCATCTCTCACCGTTTCACACGCAACAATCTCCGTTGGCACGCACAATGCATTTACCATTTTTTTTACCAACAACACTTGCTGATAATCTTTCTCACCAAAATAAGCACGTAACGGTTGAATTATATTCAGCAATTTCAGCACCACCGTTAACATACCATTAAAATGCCCAGGTCTATGCAGCCCCTCTAATTCAGTACTGATTGTATTTTCAGTCACTTGAACCTGATAATCATCTTGATATATTTCTTTTGCATCTGGCAAGAATAAATAATCAATTTTCTGTGATTTTAGCATCGCGCTATCACGTTCTAATGTACGAGGATACAAATCAAAATCACTCGCCTGATTAAATTGAGTTGGATTGACAAAAATACTTACTACTGTCAGATCATTCTCATTGCTAGACCGTGCGCACAAACTTAAATGACCCGCATGTAAATGTCCCATCGTGGGGACAAAGCCGATCGTTTTACCTGCTAAATTATTTTTAATTTGTCGCCATTCATTAATTTTAGTAACAATGTTCATCTTCTGGAAATCCTCCTGAATTCACTGCTTGTACATACGCTTCAATACCATTTCTAAATTGATCATGCCCATCCGCAAATGCTTTCACAAATTTTGGCTTGAAATCTAAAGTTAAACCTAATAAATCTTGCAACACCAACACTTGTCCATCTGTATGTGGGCCTGCACCAATACCTATCGTTGGGATTGACAACAATTGCGTAAGCTCCTGCCCCAATGACGCAGGCACACCTTCAATCACTAATGCAAAACAACCCGCCTCCTGCAGCATTAATATATCTTCTTTTAAACGATCAGCACCCGATTGAGTTTTACCTTGTACTTTAAAACCGCCTAACATATGCATAAATTGTGGGGTTAAACCAATATGCCCCATCACAGGGATACCTGATTCTGTTACATGCCTAATAAAATCTTGATTACCAGCAGCGCCTTCTAATTTTATCGCATGCGCGCCCGCTTGCATTAAAATTTGTGCTGCTGTGATGTTATCGGAAAGCGATTTTCGATAACTCGCAAACGGCATATCGCCAATAATAAATTTGTCTCCTGCTCCACGACTCACGGCTGCAGTATGATAGCGCATCATCTCCATAGTTGCGGATAAGGTATCTTTATAACCATGCATGGTCATCGCCGCTGAATCACCCACCAATATGCAATCAATTGAGGTCCCCGCAAGAATGCGTGCACTGGTATAGTCGTAACACGTCACCATACTGATTTTGTTACCACTCATCTTTTTTTTCTGAAAATCAAATATATTCATATTAAGCACCTTTATTTTAAACTTTGATAACATTTAACAAAACTCTCATATACTTCTTTAAACGGATCACCTTCTAGCGCTGCCAGATTTTTTTCAATCGTCAACGTATCTCCTCGCACTAAAGGCCCTGTTAATGCCGTTTTTGGATGTGTCAGTAAATTTTGAGTCTGTTGTTGCATATACAATTGTGCAATATCTGCTGGCAGATTAAATTCCTCCTCGATACTCGTCAGTAATTTTTGCCACAGCATACAACTGAAATTACCACTCAACACACAAAGTGCATGGTATTTCGCTTTTAATGATTTATCTAAACGCACATGTGGATTATGTAAGCCGGGTAGCAATGTATCAAATGCAGGGGCATCATGATCGATGACAAAAGGAATGCGCTGATATTGATCGAAGTTGTACAATACTTGATTAAATGTCATTAACGGATGCGCGCCATAGGCTTTTTCACTCACTAAGCTCCCAGAAAAATGAACAATCAACGCATTCGTATTCTTTAAATGCAAAGTTATAAATTCTTCAATCTGTTGGTCGCTAATGAGTAATAATATATGTGTCACATGATTGATGTGTTGCTGCAGCTCTGTAAAAGACTGGTTGCGCTGCCAAGTAGTAAAAGATAAGCCTAATTGAGTAAAATAGTGTTGAATATGCCGTGCTACACGGCCATTGCCAATGAGAAGGTAACGAGGTACTTGTCGCATGATCAAGTCCAATTCAAGCTGTTGGTTAAATTAAAGTCTCTGCTCTATGAGTCAGATCGATGGATAATTTACTCCATCAGTGTCATTGGCGTCAAGCTAAGGAATGGAAAGTTGGCTAAAATAGGGTGTCATTGCAGAGGTCTCAACCCTGGTCATTGCGAGCGTGAGCGAAGCAACCTAGTCTTTTCAGAGCTGATTAGTACCATTTAAGTTCAAAAGCAGCATTGAAAGACCTAGGTTGCTTCGCTCACGCTCGCAATGACAAGCTCCGCTCTGACACTGTATGCATGTCCAGCACTCGAGTCGCGTCTCTTCTACACAGCCAATTATATTTGACTACTTTTAATCACGACTGTCGTATTATCACCTTGAGTAAAGTCGTTATACAACCACTCAGCATCATTAACGAACATCCTCACACAGCCATGGCTTGCATTATAACCTGGCACCTCATAAGAACCATGCAGAGCAAACCCGCCATGAAAATACATACAATAAGGCATAGGCGCGCCACCACGTCCTACAGGGAACTTAGTCGATCGACAACCTGCACCTCCTCTATTATAGATGGCAAACGTACCTTGTGCTGTATGGCAACCATGCCCCGTATCAGGGCAATACCCTCTTCCACCTGATACCGGTCCCCAATATTGCAAAACTCCATCTGCATTATAGGCACCAAAGGCTAATTGATTTTCATTGAGAGAGACTATTATTATTTTCTTCCCAGGTGGTGAAATGTGCGTTCTAACAGGTGAATAATCCAACATATTAGTATCATGCGTATTTTTAGGCACTGCAATGCGCATACCGCGCTGCAAATGAATATTCATCCTATTTAAACGCATGACAAGATCACGCCTGTCCGAGCTTGGAAATAATTTTTGCCAAGAGTCGCCGCTTTTTACAGTGTAACAAGTAAATCTGGAATCGTTAGCACATAACCTTGCGCCATACGGTTGCGCACTCGTAACACCACTAAAGGCCATTAAGAATATACCTGCAAAGACTGACATGTTTATATTGTGCTTCATAACCGTGCCCCCCTTATTTTTTTGTGTTATTAAAGCAAGGCACTCCTCGTTCTATCTGAATTGTTATAATCATTTTCAGTGTAGGCTTTCTAATCTATAAATGTGGCCTTTAAAAAAATATATTTTCTTAATGAGATCAGCGTGTTATAAAAGAAATAGAGATTTCCCTAATAGATTCAAGCTTAAAGGTATGAAACAAAATGCAACTCGACCAACAAATTGATTTTACTGAAATGTCCGGTGACCACGGCAACTTAGGCATCATCCTATTGCAACGCACTACAGCATTAAATGCATTGAACGATTCTATGGTTCGCGCTATGCATCACCAACTCACGAGCTGGGCATCAAACACATCTATTAAAGCAGTCATCATACGCGCTGTTTCAGGCCGTGCTTTTTGTGCAGGGGGCGACATTCGTTCCATCTATAAAAAAAAATTAGCGAACGATCCAACGCTAGGCGATTTTTTTTGGGATGAATATCGCGTTAACCGGCAGATTTTCCATTTCCAAAAACCGTATATTGCATTACTGGATGGCATTACAATGGGTGGTGGCGCGGGTATTTCTATTCATGGTTCGCACCGAGTCGCTACAAAGAATTTAACATTTGCAATGCCAGAAACCACGATTGGATATTTTCCTGATATTGGCGCATCGTATTTTTTGCCCCGTTTACCGCATAAAATAGGCTATTATTTAGGATTAACAGGAGAACATATTGCTTATCAAGACTGCTTGGCACTTGGTTTAGTTGATACTGTCATTGCATCAGACACCCAAGAGCAATTAATCAAAAAATTAGCTGAGTCTGCCTTTCCCGATACCTCTGCAGTAACAAATATCATTAATTCGTTCTCTGTAACAACACCTGAATCACCTCTTTGGGCTCATCGTAAAGAAATTGAAATTTGTTTTTCAGAAAAAACCGTCGAGGACATAGTGCGTGCATTACAAACCCAAGACAGTGAGTGGTGTTTAAAAACAGCGGATGTCATTCTTTGCAAATCACCCTCTAGCTTAAAAATAGCATTACGTGCGTTACAAGAAGGCAGCCATTTAGATTTTGATGCCTGCATGCAAATGGAAGAACGCTTGGCTAAGCATTTCATGCATTCTCATGATTTTTTTGAAGGCATTCGCGCTGCGGTGATTGATAAAGATCGTATGCCTAGATGGGAACCTACGACTCTAGAACTTGTGACGACAGAGTTTGTTGATAGCTATTTCAAATAGTCTAAGTTTTTAGTAAAAGCTTGCTCCTTCGTCGTCATTGCGAACGAAGTGAAGCAATCCATCTCGAAAGCAATGCTTAAGAACGCTAATCTTAGGTACTAAGCTTTGTTTTCGAGATGGATTGCTTCACTTCGCTCGCAATGACGACGGTGGAGGTAAGCTGTTACCAGTTTTGACAAAAAGAAAGGCAGAAATAGATGAATAATGTAGATAAAATACTATATTTACGAAAAAGGCGACACATAATGCCGCCTTTTGATGAATCTGCTAGCCTTAATTCTACAATCACTAACAGATAAATCTTGCAAAAAAATTACTTTTTAGCGCGCTTAGCTACTTTCTTCTTAGCCGCTTTCTTTGCAACTTTCTTTTTAACGACTTTCGTCTTTGCAACTTTTACTTTTTTTACTTTAGGTGCTTTCTTTGCAGCTTTAACTTTTGTTGCTTTAACTTTTGTTACTTTAACTTTTGTTACTTTCTTTTTTACAGCTTTCTTCACAGATTTCACAGCAACTTTCTTAGCTTTAACAGCTGATTTTGCCTTAGCCTTCTTTTTCACGTGTAACATGGTCATTCCTTTTTAAATTTAAAAACGAGACAAGTATACCAAATATATTTTATTAATTGTAATACATTTTAAACAGAAGCCTAATTTACTCATTATCATTTGGCAATATCGATTTTATTTCAGTAAAAACAAAAATTTTTCTGCGCCCTTACTCACAATTTCATTTTTTACTTTCAGGGGCAGAAGAAGAGAAACACAGAAGTGACACTAAGAATTAATACGATTTTTTTGCAAAATAAGCTTAGGCACGCCACGAACATCGCTAATCATTCTCAGCTTCTCAAATAGCTTAAGCATGTAATAGGTAATATCCAGCTCCCACCAGTAAAATCCTTGTCTGGCCGTTGCGGGGTAATGATGATGATTGTTGTGCCATCCTTCACCTAAGGTAAACAATGCAAGTATGAAACTATTCCGGCTATGATCATCTGTTTTAAACCGTCTTTTTCCATATTTATGTGCCAACGAATTAATAGAAACGGTAGTATGGAACACCATGATGGTTGAAATACTAAATCCCCATATCAACATTTGCGAACCACTTGTCCCTAATCCCGGTGCAACATGATGTAACAGAACGCCGGCTCCAAACAAAAGGGCAGCTAAAACAATCGGAACTAGTGCATCATGGCGATCTAAAAAAACTAATTCTGGGTATTTAGAAAAATCTTTAATGCGCTCTGGATTATAGTAGTAGTTTTTCGTAGACATAAACCAGCCCATATGGCTCCATAGGAATCCATGACGGACGGGAGAATGCGCATCCATTTCTTTATCGGCAGAGATATGGTGTTGACGATGGTGTGACGCCCACCATAACGGGCCGCGTTGAGCCGCACTTAAACCCAAAATAGCAAAAATGAGCTGCCAAAAACGATTGGTCTTATAAGTACGATGCGAGAAATAACGATGATAAAAAGCGCCTATGAAAAAGACTCGCAAAAAATAGAGGACAATTGCCGTGGTAGCCGCAACCCAGCTAAACCCTACCCAAAAGACCATCAAGCAGGATAAATTAAGAATAACGAAGGGCAACGTGCCTACCCAATCTATTTTATTAGGGAGAAGAATTACGTCACTATTGTATGCTTCATTATTGGAGGAAAACCATCGAATCAAAGACTGATAAATTTGTTTCATTCAAGCCATATTCCGGAGTTATTGATAGTTAGGTACTACTTAGGTTGTGTACTAAACCTATGTTACAAGGCCAATAGTTTAACCGAATTGGCCGTGAATATATACTAAATTTTGTGAATTGAGAAATTAGGACGCTATAGACTGATGTGCACTGATTCTTTTATAGTTTTTGGTTACGAATATCTGCCAAGACACCCAAACTTGAAATAACCATTATTACCATTGGCAATAGTAAACTCGTTAATAAGTTTTGAGCTGAAATATGTAAAATCTTAAAAACAAATTCCTGCATCCATAACGTTAGCAACACCACCACTATTAAATAGAATATACAGGCTAGCCAATAACAAATTTCAGCCTTATTTTTACGAAACAAGCGTGGATGACGTAATGCAGCAGGCAGCCCTTTGCTCAGCCATGTAACAGCGGAATATCGCAGCCGTGGCTTATCAAACAAATCCATCAAGATATAATAACCATCCAACTCTTGCAGAGGGCTTAACATACGAAAAGCATTCCCATAGGTATACAATGCAAAAATCCACAAAAAACATTGTAAATAACTATTGGGTACAACCCAAATCAACAAAGCACAAAGACCTGCTGTCACTGAATCGGCAATCACGCCTGCGAAATTCACCATAATCCGCGGCCAACGCTTGCCTAACCACATATCCGACGTATCCGTAAATGCCACTGGCCCCAACCAATACCAGCCCACACCAACATAATTCACCTCATAACCATACGACTTAGTCGTCATTGCATGGCCCAGTTCATGTAATACTACCGAAAGCACCATGAAAGGTAATACTAAAATAAAAAGCCACCCACTATCCTGTACTGTTTGAAATAATGAAACAGCCTTATTAGTAAATAGGAGAAAAGAAATAAACCCGCTGATCGTAATCAGTGTCAGCAGGAGTTTCCCCAATCGGGTAAATATCAAATAAGCAGCATTTTTGTAAATTTTACTGATACATTGATCCGCATTTTTAATAGTAGCTCGAGCCTCTAAAATATGCTTAACACGCAACATTCCACGTACCCATAATGGCTTCTTAGCTGCTATGCTTTCTTCAGCTATTCCCAAATTTTCTATAAACCCACCTCTGGCCAACTTTAAAATAAGTACCACTATCCAATCAGGCTCAAATGTATTAAATTTTTCCGTGAGTGCAAATGTCATTTCTTGCATGGTTTGCCTGCCATCTAATTGCTGCCAAATAAACCATCCTTCTTTAGTCAGTTTAAAATAACTTCCATTTGTTGGGTTTTTTAAGATAACAATTTCTTGCCCAGCTTCTGTCTTACGTGAATAAGAAAGAATAGCTGAGCTTTGCTTGGGTCGACTGCGATCCATCATCAACGTCATAAACATCTCTGTAACGGCAGTCTCTGATTCCATTAATTCTATTAAGTACTCGTGTTTTAATACTAAAAATACACAATCAGTCAGAGTACGCACAGTGGCGTTGCGCTCTACTTGTTTCATAAGCGCCGCTTCGCCAAATAACATAGGCGATTTTAATATACCAAGCCTATGAGCCGGTAACCCCAGCTCGTGTGCAATCACTTCCACTTGGCCTGATTGAATAAGATAACAACGATCACCTTGTTGACCTTGACGAAATACAACAGTGTTCACGGGCACTGTCATGGTGTCGACTTGAGTGGCCAACCATTCTAATCGCTCATGTGAAAGGCGACTAAAAGGTAATGATAACTTTATCAATTGCATTCGTAGCATTTTTTCAGCGGATGCAGACATCGCTACGTTCAGATCAGGATATCGTGCAAAAAAATCTTGTAATTGAGCCAGATCAAGACGAAGCGCAAGTACAGGCGTATACGCGGTCACCGTTGCAGTACGCACCCCTGTTGTTGAAAAAAAGCCAGTATCACTTAACCCTATTGCTTCTCCCGGGTATAACTTAGCAACTGGTGCGGATGCCATTTTTGGTTTTTTTCTAAGCTGTCCTTTCAGGGGCAATAACTGAGTGACTTCAGCCGATCCTTCCACCACGATATAAACACTATCGACTAACGTATTTTCAGCGACTATCATTTCACTTGTGTTAAACCGTACTTCAGAAAGCAATAAAGCAAGCGCCTCAGTTTCAACTGAGCTGAATTTTGAAAAACAAGGCAATGCACTTAACAACGCTTGTCGCTCTGTTTGAGGTATGGTCTGATCCGTTAGACGCTCTGGCATGCGATAGCTTACCTTTATTAATCAGTATATAATGATAGCTTCTTTAGCAATGAGCAAGAGTCGATTATGTCTAGCCTCGAGGATGTGTATGAACAATGGCAAAACAATGCAGAATTTCGCGCTCAATTTAAAATAAATCCTGAGGAAGCGCTCAAAAAAGCAAATTTAGAATTAAATGCGGATGATTTTTCAAAAATTAATGTACTGATTAATCGCAAGAATCAAGATTCAGAAAATGATGAATTGGATGGGAGAATCAGTAAATAGTTTGTAGCTTTCACGCACTCTATGGGTATTGTTGAAAAAATCAAGAAATAGCTCACTCTATAACAGGAGTTATAAATGCAAAAGGACCCCATCGTCATCGTCAGCATGGCACGTACCCCCCAAGGTAAATTTCTAGGCGAATTTAAAACCATCACATCAACAAACCTTGGCTCCATTGCAATCAAAGCAGCAGTAAAACGCGCACATCTAACACCCAACGACATCCAGGAAGTACTTATGGGATGCGTATTAACAGCAGGGCTAGGCCAAGCGCCCGCCCGTCAAGCGGCATTAGGCGCAGAATTACCAAATAGTGTGCCTTGCACCACGATCAATAAAATGTGTGCATCCGGTATGAAAGCCGTCATGCTCGCACATGACTCGCTGATCGCAAGTGAGAATAATGACATCATGATCGCAGGCGGTATGGAAAGCATGTCCAATGCACCTTATTTACTGCCTAAAGCCCGAGAAGGTTACAGAATCGGTCATCAACAAACTTTAGATCATATGTTGTGGGATGGCCTGGAAGATGCCTATGAAAAAGGTCGCCACATGGGTTATTTTGCAGAGTTATGCGCTAAAAAATATGCTTTTACGCGCGAAGAACAAGATCTTTATGCGATAGGGTCGCTAGAACGTGCGCAAAAAGCTATTCGTGATAAGTTATTTACAGAAGAAATAACTCCGGTTTTAGTCGGAGAAAAGATAATAGATACAGATGAACATCCTCTTGCTGTCAAAATAGATAAAATTCCCCACTTGCCACCCGTATTTATGGAAGGTGGCACTGTGACTGCTGCCAATTCATCCTCTATTGCAGACGGCGCAGCCGCATTGGTATTAATGCGTTACTCTGAAGCGAAAAGACGTGGGATCAAACCACTCGCGAAAATCATAGGATTTAGTAGTCATGCTAAAGCACCCGATCAATTTACGACGGCACCCATCGATGCCATTAGTAAATTACTCAAAAAATTAAACTGGTCAGTCAATCAAGTCGATTTGTTTGAAATCAATGAAGCATTTGCTGTAGTGGCAATGGCTGCGATGAGCGATTTACATATTCCACGTGAAAAATTGAATGTTCACGGAAGCGGTTGTGCATTGGGTCATCCTATTGGTGCAACAGGAGCGCGGATTATTGTGACGCTGGTTTCTGCTTTGAGACATTATAAATTAAAAAGGGGAATAGCAGCATTGTGTATTGGAGGAGGGGAGGCTACAGCGATTGCAATAGAAACACTTTAATTTAACTGCTTAGGACACCTCTCCCCTTGTGGGAGAGGTGTCCTAAGCAAAATCAGAAAAGGATTTTCAAAATGAACACTACAACACTATCATTCGACATCCTCATCATCGGCGCAGGCCCCGCCGGTCTTTCTGCAGCAATTCGCCTTGCGCAACTCAACCCCTCCGTCTCCATCTGCATATTAGAAAAAAGCGCCGAAATCGGTTCTCAAATTTTATCCGGCGCAGTACTAGAAACACGTGCACTCGATGAACTCATTCCTGATTGGCAACAAAAAAACGCACCCCTCCACACCTTCGTCACAAAAGACAAATTTTTATTCCTAACAGAAAATCACGCTTTTCGACTCCCCACCCCACGCCCGATGAAAAATCGCGGCAACTATATTATTAGCCTAGGAAAATTCTGCCGCTGGCTCGCAGAATTTGCAGAAAGTCTAGGCATCCAGATATTCCCTGGCTTTGCAGCAACCGATATTCTCTACGATAACGAACGAGTCACTGGAATCCTCACAGGTGATAAAGGCGTTGATAAAAATGGCAACCCCACTGAGCGTTATCAAAAAGGCATGGCAATAACAGCAAAACAAACTATTTTCGCAGAAGGCTGCCGCGGCTCACTCACCCAAACATTATTTGATCGATTCCAATTACGAAAATCCTGCGGCCCACAAACCTACGCACTTGGTATTAAAGAATTATGGGAAATTCCAGAATCACAACACCAATCCGGTTTAGTGATGCACTCTGTCGGTTGGCCTCTAGACACACACACCTACGGTGGTTCCTTCCTTTACCATTTTGATAAAAATTTAATTGAACTCGGTTTTGTCATCGGCTTAGATTACCAAAATCCCTATTTAAACCCCTATGAAGAATTTCAACGATTTAAAACACATCCCTCTATTCGTCCTTTATTAGAGAATGGAAAACGCATCCAATATGGTGCACGCGCACTCAATGAAGGCGGCATACAAGCCATTCCACAACTTACCTTTCCCGGGGGGCTAATTATTGGATGTGCTGCCGGTTTCCTAAATGTACCTAAAATAAAAGGTATTCATACAGCTATGAAATCAGGCATGATCGCAGCAGAAAGTTTATTGCCTTTATCCTCTGACGAATGCACCCACTATTTAACCAACTTAAAAAAAAGCTGGATTTGGCCAGAATTAAAGAAAGTCCGCAACATCAGACCTGCTATGAATTGGAGATTAAAAACCGGCCTTACCTATGCTGCAATTGATACGTATCTACTACGCGGCCACGCACCCTGGACGCTATCAAACCATGTTGATTACACGCAAATAAAACCCGCAAAAGAGTGTAAAAAAATTGATTACCCAAAACACGATAATAAAATAACATTTGATTTAATGAGTTCTGTTTTTTTATGCAATATACACTATGACGAAAATCAACCTTGTCACTTAATATTAAAAAATACAGCAACACCCATCGAGGTCAATTTAAAAATTTTCGATGCACCCGAACAACGTTACTGCCCCGCAGGAGTCTACGAAATCCTACACGATGAAACAAACCAACCCAGATTGCGAATCAATGCAGGTAATTGTATTCATTGTAAAGCGTGTGATATCAAAGATCCCACTCAAAACATCACATGGACACCACCAGAGGGAGGGAGTGGGCCGCAATATGGGATAATGTAAATTATTTAATCTGAGTTAAGCAACGTCTTATCTATTATTCAAGTTATTTGCTTATTTTTTTCTCTACCTTTTCATGAGTATCCTTGGCTACCTTCATCATCTTTCTTTTTTCAGCTGTACCACTAAACATATAATTCCCAGCTTTATTCAGCGTGTTACCAATAAATGCAACTGCACCCGCTTCCGCAACAACAACAGCTAATTGACCTACAACACTCGTACCCGCAATATATTTTGCACCTAATGTAATATAAAAAGTAGCCGTCATAAGTGCTTTCCCTACAGCTGCAACCGCTGCTGCACTAGCAGCAGGTGCTAAAGAAACCAATACTGCACTCACTGCAGCAACAAGTAACATAGCGCCCAACACCTTTAAGCCAACACCTATCGCTTTAGATAACCAAGGTGAATTCTGAGTGGATTTGGTTTTATCGAGTGCTTGAATTTTATTCCAAAGATCCATAGTACTATACTCTGTGGCTTCATGAAGACCAGCTTTAAGTGCCCGCATCATCTGCGTAAATACTCGAGGATCTTCTTGACTTTCAATGATTCGTTTTGCATACTCATGACAAAAGATAAAATCTTCTGTTGTTAAAGTCTCCCCCAAAAGTGTATCAGTTTCACGCACTAGACATAACTCCATAAGTGCGCCCTGCATCTCAGAGTAGAAACCTGCTTTATCACCGTGTGTCTTTATAAGGTCAATCCATTCCCAACGCAATTGTTCGCGAGTACCCATAATACAATCCTCCTTTGTGAAAATTTTGTCGTGTACGAAGAAGCAAAGCACACAAGCTATCATTTTGAGACTAAACTCTAAAATTCTTCGCTCCTATCATTGATTAGATCATAAACAAATATAGGGTTGTTCCCATCGTGATACCTTAGCTGTATGAAAATTTTACGGCTTTATTTTATGTAGTATAGTATGCAAGCTGCAATTTTGTGGACAAATTCTAAAAATCTTCACTTATCTATCATTGATCATTAGCTAACCTCTTATATTTACTCACCTTCCGCAGTAAATTTGATCAAAACCCTGCATGTTACCCATGCCTACCTTCCATATCCTGAGATGGGTCGCGTTAGAAACAGTTCAATTCACCGAACATGACAAAATAATTTGAGAAAGTATGGCATGATTTTGATCACTATGATTTAATATGCGCAAACAGCTAAAAAGCGAGGCAGTATGCAAACACGAATATCAAAACCAGACGCACTCGAGACTAGAGAAAACGAAGAGTTACTAAAAGCTGAAGAAGATGCAACGCATTGGACACAACAGTTAGAATTGTCTAACCGTTCGTTATTGCTCGAAAAAAATCTGCAAAAAATAGCTTATAATAAAATACTTGGAATTGAGGATGAATTAAAGAAGTTAAACACTGAAAATCCAAATAACACATTAAAAATTCAAGAAAAAGCATTAAACATGGCTCTAAAATCGTTGGCTGAAACTAAAAACAAAACAGTTATAGGTGCGATCGAAATGATAGCAATCAGTGTATCTCTGTGTGCTGTAACGATGGCTACGATGAAATTTGCATTTTCTGATTTATTTTTAGCGCTAACTACTTTTAAAATCTCAGCCATGACTATGATCAGCAGTGTTGTTGGAACAAGCGGATACTTTGGGTGGAGTGTAGATAAAAAAGCATCGCTAAATACCAGAATGGCAACAGACAATGTTCAAGCTTCCAAAACTGCAGTCAACAAATGCAACATTCACTGCAAAGAACGCGCAAAACTACTTCAAGTAAAAACCGCAGAAAAAAAAGCGGCTTATCGTGCTTTTGAAAATGCAAATATGCGAGTGCAGGCAGCAACTGAAGCTGTTCTTATTGCTGAACTGAAGCTCAATCAAGCTAACAAAATAATGAATACTACTAAAACTTTCTCAAACAACACCCATATGACTTTCTCCAAATCTGCTTGTTTGCGACAGTCACTTGAAAAATTAGACACCCCTACAATAGATAAAAAATCAATAAACGATGAAAAACAATTTAGTACACCTACTCCAATGTAACCCCTTTATCTAACCCTCGCTCGCGAGAGCGGGGCTGCTTCTAATCAGTACATAACATTCGTTAATCTAAGATATAACGCATCAAAACCCAATACAAACAATCAGATACCTCAAAATAAAGCTGTATAATAAATCTTCAATGTTAGTGGAAATATTGAATATACGAACTATACTGTAATTGATCAATCAATTAGTTTTTAAATAACACCTTGATTAGTAAGGTAAAAAGTTGGGGGGATCAGTTATGGAAAGCAAAAGAGGCTCACAAAGCCGCGCAAGCGTAACAGATCAAGCCAATGTGGCGATAACTAACGCAGCAACTAAAGTACAGGAAGCCATTAATAATTCTGGGACAGCACTGCAACAATTTCTAGAAGCAGCTGAAGAGAGAAAAAATGCACGCGAAAAGGCGGCAAGAGACAAGGAAAAAAAAGGTATATTAGACCCAATCAAACTTAGAGTTATAAATAGAGATAGAGCTACAAATAATGAAGCTGGAACTAGTGAAATTGATCCTCTTCTAACAAACACAAATGAAAACAAAGGTGCGGCTACGAATTTTTTTAATAACGTCAGTGATGCGGCTGAACAAGCGGCCAAAAAGATTCAAAAAACACTCAATAAAGGACTAAAGGATGCAAAAACTGCCGCAAAAACTGCCGTTGGAATACCGACAATGAGTACAAGCGAGTTAGTAAAAAAAGATGACTTAATTATTGAATTAAACGCGTTATTAGCTTTTATTTATCATGAAAAACGAACCGATAAGCCCACTCATGAATTAATAATAAACTTTAATAAAGCATTAAACGATATTGAAACTAACGCAGGAGCCATGCAAATATTGAGAAGTCGTAAGCTCCTTGATCACACAGGAAATGAAATTTTAGAAATAAATCCTCGAGACATGAAGTTCATAGATGACTCTCGAGTAAAAATAAATGAGCTTTATCAAAAAATAGTAAAAAATAAGGATGCTAGCAGTGAATATGACCGTCTTAGAGGGACTCGAAAGGATCAACAAGATGATAAAAAACGCGAGGTTGATCAAATAAACGAGCTAGCACGTGCAAATACTGAAAAAGAAGCTAAAATTATAAGAACAGAAAAAGGCGCTATAGATAGATTAATAGCAACTGATCCAATCATGCCACAGTTGTTAGAGCAAATAAAATATATTGAATCAAAAAGAGATGCACTTAAATTAGAAGAGAAAGAGCTTAATACAAAACGACAAGCTGTTATAGAAGCCAATAATGGGAATACTGACCTCTCTAAAATGGCAGCAGTAGAAAAAATTAAAAATAGTCTAGCCTCTATTAGTGAATATGCGGCTCAACTCAAATTGAAAAGTGACATGGTTACAGACAAAATCACGACAAGAAAACGTGCCATCCGAGACGATGCAGAAGAAAATAGTTATTCATCTCAAGTAAAGGGCATGCTAACGGATATAGCAGAAAGAGTAGGTGTATTAAATCTATTTCGTGCAGATGAAACCATTGAAGAAATGGTAAATAGAATGAAAGTGCAACCCACAATGATTGAAAGAGATAGTCAAGATTATGACTTTATAGATCAAGTTATTAAAGATAGACAAAATGATGATAAACAATATTTAGAAAGAGCCCAGGAAGAACTTTATAATACCCTTAAAGATCTCATTAAAGATCATGCGGTATGGAACAAAGAAATAAAGTTTATGGGTGGACAAACAATTATTATAGATGCCGCGTCTAACACCAAAAAAAGAGTTCCTACTGGTATAGAAAAAATGATTAGATGTCTAGCTGGAGAAAAAGAAAGTCAAACTCCCACGACAAAAAAATCAAGATACAGTAGTATGTTTCGTTCTCCTGCTCTTATTGCTATTAATAAAATAGATTCAGTACGAGCCGACGCGAATGAAATACTTACCCAGATCAAGGTGATCAGAGTGATAGCTGAGGGACGATTAGAAAAAAAATCAAAAAATGACAAGTCTGAAGTCAGCGACTTCTATAAATTGATAAAGGATATAAAAGATGGGGATTTAACTGACACCACAAAACTCCGTGGACATATTAATAAAATTGAAGGACAACACCAAAAGTTATTAGCAAAGAGCGCGGTGAAACCAGAACCACCTAAGCACAGTGCTTCACCAAATCCAACATCCTAGTAACCTCTCTCCTATGGATGGCGTTGCTGAATAAATCAGAAACAGATTAGCTCCACTGTCGTCATTGCGAGCGAAGCGAAGCAATCTAGCTCGAAAGCAAGGCGTTAGAGAGCTGGTCTTAGGTACTAAGCTTTGCTTTCGAGCTAGATTGCTTCGCTTCGCTCGCAATGACGACAGTGGAGCGAGCTATTTTCTTATTTATTCAACAATACACTTACCTTCCATCTCAATACCCAACCGTTTCAACAACCCTTGATCCCGCTGAATTTCTGGATTAGCCGTCGTCAACAACACTTCACGACCATAAAAAATGGAATTAGCACCCGCCAGAAAACAAAGCGCTTGTAATTCATCCGACATTTTCACACGACCCGCAGACAATCTCACACGCGCTTGCGGCATCATAATACGTGCCACAGCAATCGTCCGAACAAAATCAAAAGGATCCATCGCTGGTGTATCCGCGAGGGGTGTACCCTCAACAGGCGCAAGATGATTAATAGGCACACTTTCAATAGCCGGTGTCATGTTGGCAAGCACCACCAGCATATTCGCTCGATCATGCACTGCCTCGCCCATACCAATAATGCCACCACAACAGACTTTCATCCCCGCATCACGCACATGTTGCAATGTTTGCAAACGATCATCAAAAGTCCGAGTACTAATAATTTTGTCGTAAAATTCGCGTGAGGTATCAATATTATGATTATAATAATCCAGCCCCGCATCACGCAATGCTGTCGCTTGTGTCTCTGTCAACATGCCTAACGTCAAGCAAGATTCCATCCCTAATGCCTTAATTTCTTTTACTATCGCAGAGATCGCCGGTATATCACGATCTTTTAATTCACGCCACGCAGCACCCATACAAAAACGTGTGGCACCCGCTTCTTTTGCGGCCTCAGCTTGCTCACGCACCGAGTCCACACTCATTAATTTTTCAGCTTTAATGCCCGTATCATAACGCGCCGCTTGCGGACAATAATGGCAATCCTCAGGACACCCGCCTAATTTAATATTAAGTAATGTGCTAAGCTGCATGGTGGCTTTAGGAAAAAACTGGCGATGCACTGTTTGTGCTTTAAAAATAAGATCCGGAAAAGGTAACTCGAATAACGCGAGCGCCTGCTCAGTTGTCCATGTGTTTTCTACTGCTTTTGTTGTGCGTTGCGGACACGCGTTCATCATAAATTAACCCCTTCAATTTCTTTGCGAATCAGTTGGTATGCACGCCGTAAATCATCTTCGCAGATGCAATAAGGCGGCAGTATATAAACAATATTTCCTAATGGACGAATGATTAACCCATGCTTTAAAAAACGCTCACGTAACTTAACACTCGCAGATGAGCCATAATCTGCAGATAATACTAAATCAAATGCAGCAATAGTGCCACAATATCGTATTTTTTCTATACGTGTACAATCAGCCATTTTGGCTAATTCTTCACGATGAATTTGCTCAATGAGTTTAACCTGTGCTCTTGTTTCATCACGTTGCAATAAACCTAACGACGCCAAAGCTGCAGCGCAGCCTAAAGGATTTGCAGTATAAGAATGACTATGCCCTAATGCCTTAGTGTAATCACTGCCTAAAAAAGCTTGATAAATAGTCTCATGACAGACAGTCACCGATAAAGGTAAAAACCCGCCGGTTAAGCCCTTAGACAAACAGATAATATCAGGGACAGTCTCTGATTTCTGACATGCAAACAATCCACCCGTACGATAAAATCCCGTCATGATTTCATCATAAATAACAAGTACGTCATACGATTTAACTAAAGCGACCAATTGCTGCAAAAATACTGGCCTGCACATATTCATCCCGCCTGAGCCTTGCACCAAGGGTTCAATAATCAGGGCAGCTGTTTCATTAGCATATTTTTCTAAATGTGCTGACAGTTTCGCTAAAATTTGTTGTTCTTTTTCTTCAATTAAATCATCTGAAACCCACGTACCCGGATAATCAAACATATCAACAGCAAATAATAAATCTGCAAATTGTTTAAAATAAAAAGATTCTTTACTGACTGCCATCGCACCAAACGTATCACCGTGATAAGCATTATTAAATGCGATAAACCTAGACCGTTTAGTATCCCCTTGATTACGCCAGTATTGATACGCCATTTTAAGCGCTACTTCTACAGCAGTAGAACCATTATCTGAAAAATAAACTTTACTAAAATTCGCAGGTAATAATTTTAATAACTTTTCAGCTAACGTCACCGCCGGCTCATGCGTAAACCCCGCAAAGATCACTTGTTCTATTTTTAAGGCTTGTTCATAGATCGCCTTAGCGATAGTAGGTTCTGCGTGGCCATGTATATTCACCCACCAAGATGACACCAAATCCAGATAACGTTTCTCAGATGCATCGATCAAATAAGCCCCTTCACCACGCACAATAGGCAGTGGCAAAGGTGAAATCTGATGTTGTGTTAATGGATGCCAAATAGTTGCGTTATCTCGTATTGCTAATGTCATTGCAATCTCTCCAAAATATCGGATTGATTATCATCCACCCACTTTTTTAAGATCGATGGTGATAACGACTTAAATCGTGGAACATGCAGCAAAGTACGCACATTACCTAAACGCTCAATGGTTAACTGACTATCTGAGTTTAGTTCGCCAGAAAAAATAATCCCGTGAATGGCAATATCTCGCTGGCGTAACGCATCTATCGTTAATAGCGAATGATTAATAGTACCAACAGTGCCGCGGCATATTATAATCACAGGCAAATTAAATTTTTTCATTAAATCAAAAAACGTCGCCGTTGTATTCAAAGGATGAAACACACCACCTGCACCTTCCACAATCAAATGATGTTCAACATCAGGCAAATTACAACGAGCCAAGTCTACCGTTTTATTTTCTAAACGCGCAGCCTGATCTATGGCGAGTCCTGCTTGAAATGCATAAGCGGAAGGAAAAAAATGAGTCTGATCAAATCCAGTCAAACTTCTAACTGTATCTCCCTCTCGCGGATCCTGCGCCAACCCAGTTTGAATAGGTTTCCAATAATAGGCATTCAGCGCAAGTGTCAGCACCGCAGAAACCACAGTTTTCCCCACGTTTGTATCAGTACCTGTGATAAAAAACTTTTTCATTTTCTAGTATATTTCCCATAAATAACTTCATAAGAAATAGTAATCTCAGTATTATATTGACGTAACACTTGTCGTAATTGACCTGATGGTAACGGTAGATAACGCATCCGCGGAGCAATCGCACCAATCTTTTTTAATGAACTCAAAAATTCATACGCACTCGCATACGTTTGTTGATACGTTTCCACTTCCAACTCTACATTAGGCAACATCGTTGCCAACAAATGCTCTGCAGGAAAAATAGGCGTTGCCACCGGCAATTTAAATTGCTGACACATCATTCGCCATTCTTTAAATGAATTTTCACCCAAGATAGAAAAGATAAACCGCCCACCACGCTCCAATTGATTGGTGATATCAATACAGCTCCGTTGCAAATCCATAAACCAATGCAACGTCATACTCGAAACAATGAGCTCATACTGCTTATCAACCATTAATTGCTCGCCATCTATACACGCAAAATGAATAGACTGATGAGGCAATACAGATTGTTGACATTGTTCAAGCATAGCCGGCGCCACATCCGTGATTAACAAGTCAGCCTCTGGAAATAATCGAATAAGATGCTGACTCAACAACCCAGTTCCACACCCAATCTCCAAAACCGCCGCAGGATGAAGCCCCTCCAGTCGCCGAGCCAACTGCAAAGCCACATACGCCTGCACCTCAGCCCCTGACGTATACGTGCCAGCTCTTTTATCAAAATTACTAATTATTTTCTGTTTTGTATTTAACATGATCAAATTTACGAGGTAAGTCAGTTGGCGATCATACTAACTATATATGGAGGGAATGACAAGCCACGGTTATTATTACGTATCTATTCACCAACTTTCACTGTTCTATATCGTACCCGCGTGCAAGCCCTTTCCCCCTATCCATTTATGTGTACTCAAATTGACGTTTTCACACAAATAAGATATAGTCTTGCTTGATTTTTACCATATTCATCGTTAATTTATCAATTGCTTGTGTGATAGGCATGGAGTTTGAAATGGGTTTTTTTTCTTTTTTAAACCGTAATAAAGATCCTTTAGCATTGTTAAGGCAGACTGTATTAGCGCTTAAAGGAGAGAAGTTCGATAGAAAGCTTATTTCTCAAACAAGTGACGATCAAGATCGTAGTACGATGGATCCTGAAAACAGCTTATTTGATTTTACGAAAAAAAATCTCCCAGCCAATAATCTAAAGATACCTATAGATCCTCTTAAAAATAAAGAAGAGATAATGCTCTTAACCAGCTCACTAGAATCGCTTTATCGACATTTACATCGTACACAAAGCAGCTATTTCAATAGCAACCTTAGTAACATTGCAAAAAAAGCACATACATTAGTAGAAAAAATGGATTTATTTATGGGAGATCGAAGTGAAAAAAATCTTGAACAAGCTCAAAAAGCCAAAAACGATTTTGGGTTTGCCTGCATACTCATTACAAAAAATAATATTAATTGTATAAGTTTAGTCGGCGCAATTCTATGTGCTGCAGCAGTTTTATTAGCCTCTCCTTTGCTCATTGCTGTTTCTCCTCTTGTGTTTAAAGGCATGCTAACAACAGGAGCAATCATTGGAGCACTGGCGGCAGTGCCAATTGAGAAACGTAGACGAAATCCTATACATGAATATACTGCAGTTGGAAAAAATATAGATACTTTACTTTCTATTCATGCGCCACAAAATAGATCTTCATCAAACAAATATGGAGTATCTGACAATAACTTTGGTGCTCGATTAACACTTACACATGATTATCTAACTAATAAAATCAATAACGATAGTGACGAAGCTAGTGATGATTTTGAACCCCGACGAAAATCATGGCTTCCTAACTGCTGTCGTTAAAACCTATTCAACTACACCCACAAAATATCTGGGTAAATACCCCATCTAACCTAGGGTTTTCCCGTAATAATTTTCTTGTTCTACTAACTCATTTTTCAAAAAATTATAAAT
>DHJK01000014.1:602-8898 GCA_002404295.1 Legionellales bacterium UBA4722 | reverse complement strand
TTTAGTAAAGCATCTTTTAGGTTTCAATTCTACGCCGCTAAAAGCACCCCTCACCCGTCGCTACACGCCGACCTCTCCCACAAGGGGAGAGGTGTTCTAAGCAGCGCTAAATTGATACCTTGGAGTAATCACAGAAAAATCGCATTTCTTTCCGGGAAAGCATAGTTTGCAGGATAATCCACTTTAATCAAATAGAGCCCAGCCGCATCCGCAGTCGCTGCTGCTTTGCGCCTATCCCTGCTCTCTAACACCGCCCTCACCCACTCAGGTTCTTTAGCACCCGAGCCCACCTCAAGCAACACGCCCACTATATTACGCACCATATGATGCAAAAAAGCATTCGCAGTCACTTCGATGATAATATAATCATTAGAACGCGTCACACTCAAAGACTGAACATTCCGCATAGGGGTTTTAGCTTCACACTGCGCTGAGCGAAACGCACTAAAATCTTGCTCACCTATCAGGTACTGACCCGCCTGCTGCATCGATGCAATATCAAGCGGCCCATAATGCCAAGCGACACGCCCCGCTAATATTGCCGGACGTGCAGGATAATTATAAATAAAATAGCGATAACGACGTGATGTAGCCGCATAGCGCGCATGGAAATCACTATCCACATGCTGCGCCCAATACACTGCAATATTAGAAGGTAATAGTGCATTGGTGCCAAATGTCCAAGCAGCCATTTGACGTGAAGCACAAGTATCAAAATGCGCAACCTGCCCAGTTGCATGCACGCCAGCATCTGTACGGCCTGCACAAAAAAGTTTAATCGGTTCATTCGCGATCTGACTTAAAGCAGTCTCAAGACTGCCTTGAATCGTCACTAAATTTGTCTGTGCTTGCCAGCCATAAAAATCCTGGCCATTATATTCGATGCCTAAAGCAATACGCGTCTGCATCAAAGAACCATCATTAAATGCTGAGCCGTTTGCTTTTGACTCACATTACCGTGTTCAATCACATGGTCTAGAATTTTTTTAGCTAATTTTTTTTTGCCTATTTCTATGTAAGCACGTGCTAAATCAAGTTGCGTAGTAATAACATCATCACCGGCAATAGCTTTTATATCTTGGCTTGTAATTGTAATCGATGATTTTTTTTTGGAATCTACTGGTTGTGGCACTCCGAGAGCAGACACTTGCACTGGCTTTTGTTTTCTAAAAAAGAACAAACTAATTAAAATAACAATCGCCAAAATAAGCTCAATAAAGAATAAAATATGTGCGGTAATCGTGTGCCATGTCAGCTGTAAAAAATGTATTAACATAAATAATGTTTCACCACTAGTTCTGCAATTTGTACTGCATTGAGCGCAGCGCCCTTACGTAAATTATCACCCACCACCCAAAGATTAAGGCCATTTTCACAGGAAATATCTTCTCTGATACGCCCCACATAAACATCGTCTTTTCCGGCCGCATCAGCCACAGGCGTAGGGTATGGATATTTGCCATGATGAAATTTAACACCTGGCGCATGCTGGAGTAATGCAGTTGCGTCCGCAGCGGTTATTTTATTCTTAGTTTCAATATGTAAAGCGGCTGAATGACCATAAAATACAGGCACTCTCACTGCTGTTGGATTGATCGCCAAGTTATTATCTTTAAAAATTTTCTGCAGCTCCCAAACAATCTTCATTTCTTCTTTGGTATAACCATTTTCCATAAAATCATCAATATGAGGCAATACATTAAATGCAATTTGCTGAGGATACACTTTGGGCTTGATGGCTATTCCATTTAATAAATGCCCTGTTTGTTCTGCAAGTTCCGTTACAGCATCTTTCCCTGTACCTGAAACCGATTGATAAGTCGCCACATTGATTCGCTTGATGCCAACAAGATCGTAAATAGGTTTTAACACCATGGCAATGGGGATTGTACTGCAATTAGGACTTGCAATAATATTTTTCAAATGACAATCCGCCAATGCATCAGGATTCACTTCTGGCACAACCAAAGGCACATCCGGGTAATAACGAAAATGTGAGCTTTTATCAATAACAATATTGCCAGCAGCCGCAGCGATAGGTGCGTATTCTGCTGCCACATCATTACTTGCACAGAAAAAACAAAGTTGTGTTTTCGTAAAATCAAAATGAATTATATTTTCCACCCAATGTGGCTCACTCTTAAAATCAATGGTTTCACCTACAGAGCGAGCGCTTGCCAATAAATAAAGTTGGTTAATAGGAAATTGCCGCTCTTCCAAAATAGAGAGTAATGTTGATCCTACAACACCCGTCGCACCGATGATTGCCACATTGACGGGTTCAACTTTTTTATTTGTCATTGTATTACCTTTAAGCTTGAGCAAAATCAAATAACTCACGTAGCACTACGGAGTAAGTAACAAAGGCAACATTAGGGCTGGATTTAATTTCAGCAAGTAGATTTTCCCAACGGTCAACTAAATACTTATTCTGTTCCACCCAACAATCAATGCGTTCAGCCGTGGCTTGTCCATTTGACTTTTTCAATTTTGCTTTGAGTACACTGACGGTCAATTTCTTTTGCACACGGTCTAAATCATCACGAAAACCTGAACGTGCTAACTCATCCCATTGATTTTCTATGGAATAGGCATTCATTTGATTTCTTAACCAATTCAATTCCAAACGAGCATCCAGTAGATAATATGTTTTAGCCACATCTGAGACATCAAAATTGTTTTTAATGGTAGCCTCAACGATATCCAATGAAGTAAATAACGTCTCACAACTCGCAATTTTCTTAGCTAAGGAGTCAGGCACACCTTTCTCAGTATATTCTTTAACAGTCACATCTAATTGCTCTCGTTCGATCTCCGTTAAAAGCGTAGGCAATTTTTTCATTAATTCCGTTAATGGTTCTTGAAAATGAGCTATCGTTTTTTCAATTTGAATGTCAGGTTTACAATTACGCAAAAACCAGCGTGTTGCACGACGAATCAAATAATAAATTTGCAACATCATTTTTTGTTGAATAGAAAAATCAACTTTCCAGTCGAGTTCTTCGATTTGATGCCATATTTTATTTAACCCAAACAGCTCATCTGCAATCACAAAAGAACGTATAATAAATTCAACGGACGCACCTGTTTCACGTTGTAAACGCTCAACAAAATTAATACCCATATGATCCGTGATACATTTAGCCACTTGCGTCGCAATAATTTCTCGACTCAGTCTATGTTGTTGCATTTGAGGTAAATATTTTTTACGCAGCAACGGGGGGAACGCCAGCGTTAGGTATTGAATAAAATAAGGATCCTCGGGCACTGTTGAAGCTAAAATATCTTGTTTAAGATACATTTTGCTATATGCGATTAACACTGCAATTTCAGGACGAGTCAACCCCTGACCATTCGCTTTACGTTCATGCATCGTTTTTTCAGTGGGTAAGAACTCCAGTTGACGATTTAAGCGTCCACGTTTTTCTAAATCATTCATGAAACGTCTAAATAAATCTGTTGTGAGCAGCGTGACTGAGGCTTCAATACTCAGAATTTGTGTTTGTTCATAATTATCGCGTAACACAAGCTCTGATACTTCATCTGTCATCTTCTCAAGCAAGCTATTACGCTGCTTGAGCGTCATCTCACCATCCTGCATCACTTTATTTAACAGAATTTTAATATTCACTTCATGATCTGAACAATCTACACCGGCAGCATTATCGATAAAATCGGTATACATAATACCGCCATTCAAGGAATATTCTACTCGCGCATTTTGTGTAAATCCTAAATTTCCGCCTTCACAAACCACCCGCGCTGTCAGCTCATTGCCATCAACACGAATACCATCTGTTGTTCTGTCACCCACATCCAGATGTGTTTCAGAGCTCGCTTTCACAAAAGTACCGATACCGCCATTCCAAATTAAATCAACAGGTGCTTTTAACATAGCACGAATGAGTTCATTGGGAACAAGCTGATCTTTATCTATATTCAATATTTTTTGTAACTCAGGAGAAAGCTTAATCGATTTAGCTGAACGATTAAAAACACCACCACCTTCAGAAATAAGTGCTGGATTGTAATCCGCCCAGGAAGAGCGGGGTAAATTAAACAAACGAGTACGCTCTTCGAAACTTATTTTTGAATCAGGATTCGGGTCAATAAAAATATGTCGATGATCAAAAGCGCCTACTAATTTAATGCAATTCGATAACAACATACCATTACCAAAAACATCTCCGCTCATATCCCCAATACCAACAACAGTAAAGTCAGTCTCAGCAGGATTGATGCCTAATTCACGGAAATGGCGTTTTACGGATTCCCAAGCACCACGCGCAGTAATACCCATTTTTTTATGATCGTAACCGGCTGAACCGCCAGAGGCAAAAGCATCATCCAACCAAAAATCATATTCTTTAGAAATATTATTCGCTATATCGGAAAAAGTGGCCGTGCCTTTATCTGCTGCAACAACTAGATAAAAGTCTTCGTCGTCGTAACACACCACATCGCGTGGAGGAATAATTTTATGGTCTTTAACGTTATCCGTTATATCTAATAATCCACGAATAAATGTGGAATAGGAGTAAACAACTTCAGTCATTATCGCATCACGATCACCATCAATCGGTAATTTTTTAGGATAAAAACCACCTTTTGCACCCACTGGCACGATAACAGAATTTTTCACATGCTGTGCTTTCATCAAACCAAGTACTTCAGTTCGAAAATCCTCACGACGATCCGACCAACGTATGCCACCTCTTGCAACTTTACCACCGCGTAAATGCACGCCTTCTACGTGAGGAGAATACACAAAAATTTCATACATGGGTCTTGGTAAAGGTAAATCAGAAATCAAGGATGGATCAAATTTAAATGAAATATATGTTTTAAATTCGCCATCTGTGGTTTTTTGAAAATAATTAGTACGAATTGTTGCAAGCATCACTTCCAACAAACGACGCAGTATTCTATCTTCATCTAAACTAACGACTGCCTCAAAAGAATGTTCGATTTTAGCAACTAAATCAGTGGTATCTGCGCGATGCTCTGGTGAAAAACGCATTATAAACAAACTTACTAAATCTTTAGCAATGTCTGAATTATTAATCAGCGCTGTTTCAACATAATTTTGACTCAGCAAAAATCCAATTTGACGTAAATATTTTGTATAAGCACGTAATATAGTTGTTTCACGCCAATTCAACTGCGCTTCCAATACTAGGCGGTTAAATCCATCATCTTCAGCGTTTCCAAACCAAATATTAGCGAAAGCATCTTGAAAATTTTCTTTGAGAGTCACTACATCAATTTCTTTAGTGCTCGCATATTCCATATCAAAATCACTAATCCAGACTACGTTGCCATCACGGAAAATAAGCTCGTGTGGCCGCTCACCATTCACTCTTAAACCCATATTTTCCAAGGTAGGCAATACATCAGATAAAGCGATGGAGTGTTCGCTATGAAATATTTTTAATCTCAAGCCTGATTTACCCGTTTTATAAAAAATCATACCTAAGGGGTTTTCAAAGGTGAGGGTTTCAATTCTTTTGATATCATCAATAGCAGTAGAGGGTAAATAGTACTCTGTATAACTAGATGGAAATGCTTTACGGTATCTACTAAAGTATTTCAATCCATCTGATTCACCAAACGCTAAGATTAATTGTGACTTTAATTCGTCTGTCCATAAACGAGCGATTGCTACTAATTTTTGTTCGATTTTAGCGACATCATAATCGACCGCCACTTTAGGATCTACACGAATAAGATAATGTATGCGTGCCAAGACAGAATCAGAAAAATAAGATCTGTAATCAGATCCAATACCCTGAAATGCATGCATTAAAACTTCTTCCATGGTCACGCAAAGATCTGTCGTAAAAATATCGCGTGGCACGTAAATGAGACAAGAAAAATAACGACCATACGCATCTTTACGTACAAACAAACGTATACGTTTACGTTCCTGTAATTGTAAAATGCCCATCGTTAATTCCGACAATTCTTCGTGTGTTGCTTGGAATAAATCATCGCGCGGCAAGGTTTCTAAAATGTGAACGACTTCTTTGCCGTTATGGCTATCGGGTGGAAATTTTAGATCTTCCATCACTTTTGCAACTTTATGTCGCAAAAATGGAATATATCTTGGGCTTGAATGATAAGCGGTAGAAGTATAAAGACCTACAAAACGCCGCTCTCCACTCAACTCACCTTTTTCATTAAAGCGTTTCACCCCAATATAATCGGTGTAAGCATCACGATGTACAGTGGCTTTGGTATTTGTTTTAGCAATAATTAAAATATTTTTTGATAAAGCGAGTTTACGAGCTTGCGGTGGCAAGTCTGCATAATTGCGCGAAGCAACCGAGGCACTATCATCACGCAATACGCCCAAACCTGTGCCTGGAATAATCTGCAGCGCACGGCTTGCTTCATTTCCAATTAACTTATAATCGCGGCAGCCTAAAAAAGTAAAATGATTGGCAATCAACCAACGTAAAAAGTCTTTTGATTCTGTAACTTCAGCAGGATCGAGCGGAGGTGGATTTCGTTCAAGTTCGTGCAATGATTCTTCGGCTTGCAGCACGATTTTTTTCCAATCGTTAACGGATAGACGCACATCTTCTAGTATTTGTTGAATACAAATAACCAAACCATCCATCACTGTAAGATCATTTTGTCTGTCAATTTCGAAGTAAATCGGTGCTTCTGAAGTCGCCTTGGGATCAAGAGCATCAATCGCTACTATGTCAGTGATGCAATTTTTTGTATCTCGTATCACTTTGAGGCCACCAAAATGTATCGCAAAATGAATCTGCACGCCTCTACGGTCTAATTCCATACGCATGGAATCAACTAGAAATGGGATATCATCATGTGAAACTTCAATAATCGTATGCGTTGATTGCCAGCCATCTTTTTCTAGATCAGGATTAAAAATCCTGACTTTTGACTCGCCGGGTTTGCGCTGATAAACCAAATGCCAGTGAGATACCAAAGCGCCAAATAAATCTTCAATGCTATGGGCTTTGAGATCCTGCAGTGAAACGGAGGCATAATAACGTTGTGCGAATGTTTCTAACAACTTAACTTGGTCTTTAGGGACTTTGTTCTTTAAATAATCATGTAACTTGCTAATTATTTCTTGTCGGCCATTATCTTGGTCTACCATAAAAAAATTCAGCCTCCAGGGCGTTTTTTGAGTGTAATGCGCTGAATTTTAGCTCGCTTAGGGGGGGGAATACAATCGAAAATCGTAACTATTCAGTGAACTGCATTGCTCCGATCTTGCCCCATCGGTATCAAGCTAACATAAAATGCCATCTACAATGAAGTCAAACTATGATTCGCGGGGTGCGAGCGAGCACCTATAACCCTATACCTGAAGAGGGCATAGGGGAGATGGCGCATTTTATGAACGATTCCTGAATGATTTTAAGGCCTTCTTAAGATTTCCTTAAGGAAAGTAGTGTATCCTCTCACATTTTATTTATTAAAGTTAATTGGGGAGCAAGCACAATGGCTAAAGATTTTAGCGGACATGCGAATACGCGGTGGATTAAAGATGATACCGCAGCACAAGTTTCGAGCAGAGCTTATAAAGATTCTGCATATAAGATAGATAAAGATGAAAAGTTTCGAGATACTAAAGTCGAGCATTATGCGTCACTTGCAAGAGGCGGGTATGAAAGAGTATCTAGTAACATTATTGCGTTGATGGATGAATATGTTAACTGGTGGTCTTCTCAACATACACCTGCTCATATGGAGCAAGCTCGAAAATTAATAGATTTTTGTAACTATCTGCGAAACATTGAAGATAATGCAGAGCTCAATAGCTACGTAGAAAGAATTGCGAAACTAGATGCAGACTCTCAGAAGGAATGTTTTATTGCTCTTTATAAGGCGCACTCTGCTAATGCGGGTGGAGATTGGGCATCATCTTTCAATAGAGTATTAAAAGAAAAAGAACGCTATCAGGCAGGATTTGCCTGCAATCAAGACGCATGTAAGATCTTTGGTATTTTAAGTATTGTTGAACACTTATTCGATCTCAACAACCCAATTAGTAAATCTTCTTTTAATGACAGACTCGCTTGGATTTTAAAAAGAGAATTGTGCTTAACAGCGGAAGTGACTGATAAAGCTATAGATGAAGAGCGAACACGGAAAATCACTGCTCTTTCTGCGGTACCAATCGCGAACCGTACTAAAAAAGAAGCTTTACAAGCAATGTTTAAAGTGCGTCTATCGAAATTTTGGAATGGCCATGTGCAGACTTCAGAAAGCACAGACTTGCATACAAAGAAATATATAACGTTAAAAAATAATGATA
>DHJK01000014.1:0-465 GCA_002404295.1 Legionellales bacterium UBA4722 | reverse complement strand
ATAAAAATTGATTTAGATGAAGAAGTTACCGTACACATGGTAGGCGGTTTATCATTCTTTTCCTTTGGGACGACCAAGCTAACTTTACGAAAATACTTAGATGGATTGGCAGTGGGGGATGAGCTTAGCAAAACAAAATATAAAAATATTATGGAAGTAATAAACAACCCTAGCTCAGGTATAAAGGAGTTTAGGGATATTTTATTTTTACATCGATATCAAGATAAAACGAATGCTCCAGGTTTATATAGAAAAGCAAATTTTGATCCAAAAAGAACTGGAGCAAAGTACGAAAAAAACTCGATAGCACCTATGACTATGGGATGGAACCATTTTGGCCCAACCACAGGGGAAAAGATATTAGATGCATTGTTGTCAAAGGGAAAAACTGCTCCCAAAGTAGCAAAGCAACAATCTCCTATAGTAGCACGACGGATTAGTTAAGGTAGTGTTTAAATAACTGTG
>DHJK01000017.1 GCA_002404295.1 Legionellales bacterium UBA4722 | reverse complement strand
AGCATTATTAAATGTTCACATCTTTTCAAATTATCCGCTGCAAGATTACTGAGTGCTTCTCTTGTAATAATTCCTCCCAAACTGTGAGTCACGAAACTCAACTTTTTAGTTGGGTATTCCAATAATAATTCTTCGATTTTATCTTTTAGTTGAAGCCCGTGTTGATTAATATGATGCTGATGTGATGGATAATCATATATTACCGTTTCATAACCATGATGATTCAGATAATGGCCAAGTCTGCGCATACTTTTATGCGAACGAATCAACCCATGAATAAGCAAAACAATTGGGTCATCCTGGCATTGAGATTCAATATGCATAATTATTTATCTCTTGAGTTATATCTTTTAGATAAATATACAATGTTTCTTAAAAGACAGTATGATACCTTAATAACTTCGGTAACATATAACTTAATAAGCACATTTGGGGGTATTATTGGGGGTATATTTTAAAGTCACATTAAAAATATCGTTAATAATCATGTTATTAACATCAAAATGTGATTGACGCCGCCACATTTAACTTGTTGATTAATGATGCCAATACAACAATCGTTCGTTTTACGTTTGTTACAGAAAAAGTGATCCTGACAGCGAATTGCCGGGATCACTTTTTTGACTATGACAGCTCATTTTTAGAAAATATTTTCATTGCCTCAACCAAGAATGTTAATAATTTCGGATGAATATCATCATAAAATTTTACAAAATCCGGATGCGAACAATAAAGTTGACTAAGACCAATATAAGTCTCTTTTGTTGGCGTCCAAAAATTTGTAGTCATCTGATAATGTTTTTTAATTAACAGTTGCACCTCACGTGAGGATGGATCACGATGATTGTTGATCGCTGCAGCCAATTCAGAATAAATCGTATCTGCTTCTCGTTTATTCTCCATCCATTGTTCTTTTTTCCAATTTTTAACCTTATCTTTACAATTGTTAATATCATCCTGACTTACACCGCTATCAACAAGAAAGTTTTCATAAAGCTTTTGCTTTTCATCATTAAACCCGTGAAATATTTCTTCAAGTTTCATTTTTTCTTTACCTCTTAAATGTGAAATGGTTTTATCAATGGTCTGAATCATTTGTTGTGAACGATTAAGACCTTGCTCAAGGATTTTCTTATGTGATTGCAAGGCTTCAATTTTATTGAAGTCATCACTGCTGATAATCCTTTGAATTTCACTTAGCGGCATGTCTAGCTCTCGGTAGAATAAAATTTGCTGTAACATCAGAAGTTGCTCTTCTTCATAGTACCGATAATTATTATCGCCGTAGTAAGCCGGTTTTAATAACCCAGTTTCATCGTAATAATGAAGGGTACGGACGCTAATCCCAGAGAGCTTTGCTAATTTATTTACCGTGTAAGCCATACACAATTCCTCTAACTGAATATCACACCATAAGGTATTACGTGACGTGAGGGTCAATAGGTATTTCATTTACCCAGCAACCATGAAACCCAAAAGGCACCCGATGTGGTAATTGAACAATAGCAAGTGGTTCAGCATCGACATGTTGTGCATCAAGAATAACTAAATCGCTTCTATCCTGTGCCTCGCAATAAACGTAACTTAATAAAAATCCATCACCTTCATGCGAATCAGATGAACGAGGAACAAATATGGGTTCTAAAGCAAATGAATCATCACCAAAATGATGAGTCTGTTTTTTCTTATTTTTCACATCATAATGAATGATCGCATCAAAAAGATTAGGTACACCTTTATTGATAGTTCCATTCATATACGCGTGACGATTATTACGACCAACAAATCGCTCATCAATACGCGGAAATTCCACATTCATATCATCTAATCGTTCTTTAATGATTGTTCTTTTTTTAAGATCAAAAGTCCACCGCATAAAATAATTTACGTAGGTGGCACTGTCATCGGCAAAGGCAATTGCATCTGCAGGAATATCATCCATGACGACCATTTCTAAAATAATCTTGTCGCCTTCCTCGCGCGCATTAACCACGTGAAAACCCATTGAGGACTGATCTTCAAACCAAATCACATCGTTATCATTTCCGTGTCTTGGCATGATTGCAAAACGCGTATTTAAATTTGGTTCCCATTTAAAAATTGGCTCACCTTGCGAGATACGCTGAAAATCCCAAGTCAAAGGAAAAAGCGGAAAAATACTAAAATTTTCAGTAATGGCAAAATCGTGCATCATACACATAAATGGCATCGAAATTTTTTCTTGATGAGTAATTTTCCCATTTTTATTAGCGATAAAATATCTAAAATCAGGACCAAAATAGCTATAAAATATCAGCTCTCCTGTAACCGGATCAATTTTGGGATGCGCCATCATGCTACGATCTAGTACTTGATTAAATGTATAAGTATTACATTGAGTCAGATCATTGATATCAACATCGACTGGCTGACCGCCCTCGTTAAGTGCTAATAATTTATTATGATGCCAAATTACATTCGTATTAGCCGTGTTACGAGAAGTATTTTTTACAGAATCATCACAAGCCATAAAATCACGCATGCCACCAAATAAACTTTTTCTGGCATTACGTTCCGCTAAAAACTTTTCGGTACGTATCCAACGATTTTTATAACGTACCTGGCCATTGCTAAACATGATGACGTGAATCATCCCATCACCCTCAAACATGTGATAATTTTTTGAATAAACATATTGAGGATTAGGCCCATTCCGATAAAATGTACCGTTCAATTCTTTCGGTATTTCACCGATAACAGCACAATCATTAATGTCACATTCAGCAGGCCATGGCTGCCAAATACCTTCTAAGAAAATATTTTTTGGTAATGAATTACTCATGGCGACCTCCAGTGGCTTGCGTCCACTTTTTATATAATCGCTGCCATGCAGCCTGATCAACAGGCTCTACCCAATTAAAACCAATTATTTTCCAATCAGGATCATCGGGCTCAAAGCCAATCTGCTTAATATAATTTGAATTACAAATAAAAAATTGATTTTTATATGGCAATAAAAACCCACCCGCAGACAGAAGGTGCGATTTTGCTTCAGTATAGTTTGCAAACCAAGAGTTAAGATAACCACCGACAATGAAATTGACCTGTATCTTTAGATCAATCCAAGAGTTAAATCCATTTTCAATTGCAATAACAAGAAGCGCGTGTTTACGCTTAATATCTTTTTGCAAAATTTCTTCAATAGAAATATCGACAAATTCTGGCAATCGCTGAAAACGCTTAGCAGCTTTTGCAGCAGCACTTCCGCGCAATGATTTTAATAGAATAGATGCTTGGATTTTAGCTTCTGTAAGGCTTAAAGATTTACGTGGCTTATTCATTAATGTATACCCCTGTTTATCGCCAGTACCCACTCTCCGGCAAACAAAAGGTTAATGAATAGTAATTCAATGATTAACCTAACTAGTCGCTGGCGCTAAATAGACG
>DHJK01000130.1 GCA_002404295.1 Legionellales bacterium UBA4722 | reverse complement strand
ATATAAAATAAAGACATTGACATATGTCAATTTATAGACATTTATTTATTTTAGTGAGTAATCTAAACGTCCTAAGCGTTCTAATTCATCCAGATCTAAAAGTGTCATCATTTTATTTTCTATTTTAATAATTTCTTGATCTTTTAAATTTTTAAAGATGCGATTCACAGTTTCATGCGCAATGCCTAAATAATTACTGATGTCTAATTGTGACATGGGGAGGGGTATGTTTTTCTCAGTTTGGTTTCGTTCTAACATGCGAGAAATGATATTCAATAAAAAATCACTAACGCGTTCATTGGCCGTTACTCCCATTTTGGTGCTACGGTCGTTACGCATTTTATTACCCGTAATAGCTATGAAACGTTTTAATACATTCAAATGCTTTTGCATTACAGGGTATAACTCATTTAAAGGTAAAACACAAAGCTCACTATCCTCTAGCGCGCTTACAGAAAGTAAATTTGTGCGATCAGGGATAGATTCTAAGGCTATTAAGTCTCCAGGAAAGTAAAAATTTGTAAGACATTCATTGCCGTTTTCATCTATCCAGTATTCTTTGCAGCTACCACTGTAAACTGCATAAATATTTTTCATTGACGTATGGGCATGAAACAAGTGTTTTTGTTTTTTAAGTGTGATTGAATTCATTATGACATCATTAACTTCTTCGATTTCAGTTTTATGTACTAAGCCGCCTGTAATACATAATGGGCGAGAAGGGCAGTCTAAACAGTTAATAGCTTGAGATTGGCGTGATTTTAAGATTTTATTTGGCAAAGTTAACCTATTAATGTCAATTTTCTAAGAGGGCATGTATTATATCTAGAATAATTTATATAATCAAGGGTTCCTATATTCTGTACAATCAGGATCATAGGCAGTGTTCCTTATCATTGCTTTGCATAACGAGGATAATATATTTATGAATTCAGGATGGATCGAAGCATCTAATAAACCACATGAAGATAACAGTGAGCTTTCTGCAGAACAAACAAATCTAGCTAACCAGCAAGACGTAGAATCCAAGGAAGAAAAGGCTGCAGATAAAAATAAAAACGAATCATTTGTCATGCCAGAATGGATAGTTGAGGAGCGTAGCGAAGTAAAAACTGTTTCAGATGATAGACGCGCTGCGTTTATGAAGCTCGTAAGTGACTTCGATCAACTTTCATTCGAATATCCAATGGAGATTAATAAAGCATTTTTATTATTATTTATACGGTTAAAAATTCTTGACGATCCGACTTATAAACCATTTTTATTGGCTATACTTGAAGGGTTGGAAATTGTTGGCACAGTGTTGCAACCAGAAAGCATAGCCGCTATTATCTTTGCTCGTGAAAATTCAGTATCTATTGCAAAAGCAATCAATATTATACAAAACGCTGGTATCGCTCATTCTTTGTCTGAAAAAAATGAAGAGGCATCCATACTCATGTCTTTATTTGCTCTTTGCGAGATAGGAAAAGAGGCAGAGAAAATTGCTTTAACAATTAAAAGATATAATGTCAATTCTTTGATTGTCAGCCGTATGAGTCATGAAGAAATAAATAAGCTTATTGGTTTGTATTTAAAGCTCAAAAATGCTGGGATAGAGATAACTGATGATATTTGTTCGTTTGTTGCTTTTTCTAAAACAGATTCTAGATCTTTAGTTGTAGATTCGTTGATTGAGTTAAAAATCGCAGGAATATTGACAAATGATTTATTAAAGACGCTATCTGTGCATCAGCAACAAGACAACTTACGCCCTATTTCCAATTTATTAATTTATTTAAATGCTAATGGAATAACACTGACAAATGAATTCATTAATCTTGCTATTCAAAATGGTTATTCCGCGAATACAACCATAGACAAAGCGACAAAGTTAATCATGCATGGAGTTAAGCCCTCTATTGAAGTGCTTACAGTTATTCTTCTGAGTGAGGATGGCACGCATGTTGAAAATCTTCTACAGTTACAGGATCAGTATCTGTTGCCTAATGCATTACTCATACTTCAGCGTGAAGAAGAGAAAGAATCTGTCCTTACCTGTCATTCTGTCGTTCGAGTTATTGAATGTAAAAATTTTACGAAGGCTTGTGCTGCATTTGTTGAGCATCGCAAAAAAATTGATTTTAATAATGATTATTTAATACAGTGTATGCTTTTACGTATTGAGCATCGCGGAAAAATTAATTTTCATAATGATTTTTTAATGCCGTGTATACTTTTAAATACTGGAAATATGGATTCTGTGTTTAAGATTTTTTTATCTTTACATGAGCACGATATATCTGTTGGAAGAGATATAAACGCTCTCCTTTTAGCATTTAGGACAAACTCCGAAGATGCAATTATCCCAATACTTATTGAAAAACAGCGAGCAGAAAGCAGTACCGAGATCAAACAGAGCTTGCGGGATCGCCTACCTGCACCACTTGTAGATTGCGTTCTTTCATTTTTTCATGCTTCTGCAGTTAGTAATAGGGCTTGTAAAATAGAGCAACCCACAAAACTGCTTAATCGAACCAATATGCAGTTTGTAGGATAAATAAAAAACCGGTCACTTTTGGAGATTCTTCCA
>DHJK01000077.1:19285-19688 GCA_002404295.1 Legionellales bacterium UBA4722 | reverse complement strand
CTTCTATGCAGTAGTTCCAATTTTGGTACCCTGATATATAGGTATCTTTACTTTTATTTCTTTTCCTTTTTTTATTATTTATATTTTCTAGTATATCAAGAACATCAGTATCTGTAATGTCACGGTCAGTTAAGCGCTTTTTTGCATGGGCTACAAAAAAATAATTTCCAGCGGTGATTTTTTCCTCGAGCAAAAACCAAAGTTCCGAGTCTTTCAACTTGATAGGTTTTTCACCCCGCAATTTACTTTTCATTCCGGCAATCACCTTATTTCATGTAATATAGTATATAACGTTTTTTCTTGATTGTAAACCTAGTATACAAAATAAGGCATAGCTATTTGAAGGTATTTTTTAAATCCTTAATGATTGTTTTGGCCAGTTTTCTTATAGTTATAACTATTT
>DHJK01000077.1:13988-19196 GCA_002404295.1 Legionellales bacterium UBA4722 | reverse complement strand
TTTTCTTATAGTTATAACTATTTTTCATGGAGTTATGTGCCAGCCTCAACTTGCACGTTCATGATAGATCACATGGACGCGATTCAATTTAATAGTTTTTCTTGCCTGCCAAAGCTGATAATTTGTTTGCATCTGCATCCAGCTTTCCGGGGTCCTGCCAAACGCTTTAGAAAGTCTTAAAGCCATATCAGGGGATAAATCAGCCTTACCATTGATAAGTCGTGAAAATGTAGAGGGTGCAACATCCAATTCAATCGCGGCTTTTCTTAAACTTATATTTAATGAATCAAGATAAGTTTCTTTGATAAATTCCCCTGGATGGGGTGGGTTGTGTTGTCTTGCCATTAGTGATAATCCTCATAATTAACAATATGGGTATCGTCGTCAGAAAATTCAAACGTGAGATGCCAATTACCATCTATAGCATACGCGTCAAGCTAAGGCTAAAAGCTGCTTAGTAAGCCCCTTCCCCCTCCGGGGGAAGGAAGGGAAGGGGGAATAAAAATACGCTTTTTTCAACCTATTTCTTTGTTTTATACTTATCAGCATAAGATTTTAGTATTAAATGTTCTAATCTTTTTCTTTAAAATTTAAATAAACAATAAAGTATGTTAAAAAATGTTTTTTTATTCCCCCTTCCCTTCCTTCCCCCGGAGGGGGAAGGGGCTTACTAAGCAGCTTTTAGTCTTAGCTTGACTCTTATGCCATTTATAGCCCGTTGCGCATCACGAATCAATTTTTTTAAAATAATATTTCACTAAAAATAAAAGGTTCCTTTGTAATATCCATAGTCGATCAATGAGTTACAGGATGATCATCATGGCATGGGCTTGATTAGAGCAGTAAAATTCGGTGAATAGTTACCAATTAACCTGCTATAATCCGCCCTTTAATGGCAAAATCAGATCCACATGAAAAAAAATACTGAAAATACCAATACATTACAACACATGATTATGTCGCTCCAGACCTTCTGGGCCGCGCATGGCTGTGTCATCGTCCAGCCCTATGATATGGAAGTAGGTGCAGGCACTTTTCACCCTGGAACCTTTTTGCGCGCACTAGGCCCCGAGCCATGGCGTACAGCTTATGTACAGCCTTGTCGTCGCCCTACAGACGGTCGTTATGGTGAAAATCCAAACAGACTTCAATGTTATTACCAATTTCAAGTAATGATAAAACCCTCTCCGCTAAATATTCAAGAACTGTACTTAGATTCATTACGCGTACTAGGCGTTGATCCGCTAGTGGATGATGTGCGTTTTGTTGAAGATAACTGGGAATCTCCCACATTAGGCGCATGGGGATTAGGATGGGAAGTCTGGTTAAATGGTATGGAAGTCACCCAATTTACTTATTTTCAGCAAGTAGGCGGACTAGAGTGTAAGCCTGTCACCTGTGAAATTACCTACGGCGTAGAACGATTAGCCATGGCATTGCAAGGCATCGACAATATTTACGATTTAGTCTGGGATAAAACCGAGCACGGTACCGTCACCTATGGCGATGTGTTTCATGAAAATGAAGTGCAAATGTCTCGCTATAATTTTGAAGAAGCCAATGTAGAAGAATTAAAAAAACAATTTTCTTATTATGAACTAGAGAGCTTACGTTTAATTGAACTCAACCTACCCTTACCCGCTTATGAAATGGCAATGAAAGCATCGCATGTTTTTAATTTGTTAGATGCAAGGCGCGCAATCGCTGTCACAGAGCGACAAAATTACATTTTAAAAATTCGTCGTTATACCAAAGCGGTAGCAGAAGGTTATGTGAAAGCACGTGAAGCCCTCGGGTTTCCTTTATTGAAGGATAAAGCAAATGGCTGATTTTCTCGTTGAAATTCACACGGAAGAACTGCCTCCCAAATCATTGCACCGTTTAGCGGTTCATTTTTTAGAGGAAATAAAGGCTGGTTTAACTAAAGCAGAGCTACCCTTTTCTTCCGCACAATTTTATGTCACACCTCGTCGATTAGCAGTTATAGTTAAGAAATTAAACCCTCAGCAAAAAGACACTGAAGTAGAACGCAAAGGCCCCGCTTTAACAGCAGCCTATGATGCAGAAGGCAAACCCACTGCAGCATGTATTGGTTTCGCACGTTCTTGTGGCGTAACACCAGACGCATTATTAACAATTAAAAATGCACAAGGTGAGTGGGTAGGTTATAGACAAACGGTTTCCGGTAAGACGGCACAAGAATTGTTACCTGCTATTGTAACGCAAGCACTTGCTGCGTTACCTATCTCCAAACGGATGCGCTGGGGAAGTGATGAAGTTGCGTTTGTTCGTCCTGTGCATGCAGTGACTATGTTGTATGGAAAAGAAGTGATTCCCGCCACTATTTTAGGTGTCAAAGCAGATAGAAAAACACGCGGACATCGTTTTCACAGCAAAGGCTGGGTGTCTATCTCAAGCCCTGCAACCTATGTTAAAAGTCTAGCTAAAAAATTCGTATTAGTTGATTTTGCAGAACGTAAAGAAAAAATACGCCAACAAGTGATGCAGTTAGTTGCTGAATTACCCGGATCACAGGCGTCTGCTGTGATGTCAGAAGAATTATTAAATGAAGTCACAGGTCTAGTTGAATGGCCTGTTGCATTATGTGGTACCTTTGATGCAAGCTTTTTATCTGTGCCACAAGAAGCACTGATGTCTGCCATGCAAGATCATCAACGTTACTTTCCCGTCGTAGATCAACACAATAAATTGCTGCCGTATTTTATTACGGTTAGCAATATTGAAAGTAAAAATCCAAAACAAGTGATGACAGGCAATGAACGTGTATTACGTGCCCGCTTATCCGATGCCGCTTTCTTTTTTGAAACGGATAAAAAACAAACATTAGCAGATCGTATTGATATACTAAAAAGTATTGTTTTTCAAAATAAATTAGGCACTTTGTATGACAAAGCGGAACGTATAGCAACGCTTGCCTCCGTCATTGCCAAAAACATCGACGTGGATGCAGCCGCCGCGACACGTGCAGGCTTTTTAGCAAAAACTGATTTGACTACTCAATTAATCGGAGAATTTCCTGAATTACAAGGCACTGCTGGTTACTATTACGCATTGCAACAAGGCGAGCCGAAAGCAATTGCTGAAGCGCTTAATGAACAATATTTACCCCGTTTTTCTGGAGATAAATTACCTGCAACTCTTTTAGGTTCTGCGATTGCAATTGCTGATCGTCTCGATACGTTGGTGGGTGTATTTGGCATTAACCAAGCCCCCACAGGTGATAAAGATCCCTATGGTTTACGACGCGCGGCGCTTGGTGTGCTACGTATTATCATTGAAAAACAACTTAATTTAGATTTGCATGAATTACTGAAAACAGCAGCGAATTCTTTTAAAGTAAAATTAGAAAATACAGATGTGGTTAATCAAGTCATGCAGTTTATGTTTGAACGATTGAAGCCTTGGTACCAAGAGCAAGGTATTTCATCAGATGTATTGGCTGCTGTGACTGTGTTGGGCATCACCAAGCCCTACGATTTACATTGTCGTATACAAGCAGTACAAGCATTCAAAGCGTTACCAGAAGCACAAGCGTTAAGTGTAGCAAATAAACGAGTTAGTAATATTTTAGATAAATATGATGAAACGATCACTGCAAAAACAGTGGATGCGACTTTATTCGAGCATGATGCAGAGCGTGTTTTAGCAAGCAAATTAAAAGAATTACATGATGAAATTGTGCTGCAATCAAAATCAGATAATTACACCGGCATTTTAAATCAACTAGCGACACTACGTGAACCCGTCGACACTTTTTTTGATACAGTTATGGTCATGGTCGATGATAAAGCCTGTAGAGAAAATCGTTTGTTGTTGCTGAAAAACTTACGGTCCTTATTTTTGTATGTAGCAGATGTGGCACTATTACAATGAAAAACCCACTCATTATTTTAGATCGCGATGGCGTTATTAATTATGACTCCGATTATTATATTAAATCGCCTGAAGAATGGCTGCCTATACCCGGCAGTTTGACGGCGATTGCGCAATTGAATAGAGCGGGATATCGTGTTGTCATTGCAACAAATCAATCAGGGGTCTCGCGTGGACTTTATGATTTGGAAATCTTATCGCAAATACATGAAAAATTGATACGCGAATTAGCCTCTGTAGGCGGTTATATTGAAGAAATCTTTTTTTGTCCGCATCACCCTGATGAAAACTGTGATTGCCGCAAACCGAAATTAGGCATGTTTAGACAGATTCAAGAAAAATATGGGCTTGATCTCAGCGATACTTTTTTTATTGGCGATACGGTTACGGATATGCAAGTGGCGCAACAAATACCGTGCAAACCCATTTTAGTTTTATCAGGAAAAGGACAGCGGGATTTAATGCTGCATCCAGAGCAGCTTTCCTCTATCCCACATTTTTCAGATTTGGCAGGGGCGGTGCAGTATGTATTGGCTCAAAAAAAGTAATTTAATTATTCGTTCCAGCCTTTTTTCTTTGCTGATGCTAGTGGCAACGATTTTTTATAGCTTTATTTGCGTTGCCGCTTTTCCTTTCCCATTTCGTTATCGTTACAAATTAATAACCGCATACACAAGCGCTATGCTTTGGCTGCTCAAAATAATTTGTAACATCAATTATAAAATTGATGGACTAGACAATATTCCTAAAAATCGTAGCGGTATTGTATTAAGCAAACACCAATCCACATGGGAAACTTTCTTCTTGCAAGGTTTGTTTTATCAATCGGCGATTATTCTAAAAAGAGAATTATTATGGGTTCCTTTTTTTGGTTGGGGTTTGGCAATCATTGATCCTATTGCTATTAATCGTAGCAATACAACTAATGCCATGAGTCAAATTATTACTAAAGGTAGAAAATGCCTGGAAGCGGGCCGTTGGATTTTAGTTTTTCCCGAAGGAACGCGTATTCCCTTTGGAAAAGTAGGTAAATATCGCGTGGGTGGAGCAAGGCTTGCAACCGCTACTGGTTATCCTGTAATCCCTGTTGCTCACAATGCCGGCCGCTTTTGGCCGAAAAGGAGCTTTATCAAAACACCCGGCACAATTCATGTAGTGATTGGGCCATTGATTGAAACCAAAGATCGACAGGCAGAAGATGTATTAGCAGAAGCTAAGAATTGGATCGAAGGCACGATGAAAAAGTTATGATGTCACTGTCCTTTGTTATATTGTAATAGCTTACCTTCGTCGCGTCATTGCGAGCGAAGCGAA
>DHJK01000077.1:11718-13951 GCA_002404295.1 Legionellales bacterium UBA4722 | reverse complement strand
CGAGCGAAGCGAAGCAATCCAGCTCGAAAGCAAAGCTTAGTACCTAAGATCAGCTTTCTGAAGCTTTACTTTCGAGCTGGATTGCTTCGCTTCGCTCGCAATGACGAGTAAAGAATCATCATCTAACTTTCTTCGTTTCTAACAACTGAAACAAATTATCATACTTATTCCCCGCACTCCAAACATACCACCCATCTGCCCCCGCATTTTCTGCAGCTTGGATTTGCGAGTAAATATAATTCATTTTCTTTTCATGCGATAGCAAGTAGTGATAATTGGAAAGCTCAATATAAGGAATCAATTTAAAAGGCAATGGTTCATTATTGAATTGTTTTTTGATAGCAGCTAATGAGTCATACACCGTTTTATAAGGAATTTTTACATGCACATCAAATGGGACATAGTGTGATGGATAGACCATTGGACAAATGACATTGGCGCTAGTAGAAAATAGCTTGATGTTTTGGCCAATATATTTAGATTCGCCGAAACTAGAGATCCCAAAAACGTCCACCTGCAGAGGCACGCCTATTTTACTTTTGTAATATTGTATAATTTTTAGAATATCTTTTGAATTTTGTGAAGAAGGCGACTGTTTTGTATCATAACGAATATAATCCAGCTGAATTTGGTTCGCGCCATAAGCTAAAGCACGTTCTATAAGTTTATATTTCTTATCCCAATAGGCTTGTGAGTGCACTTGCACTCGGGTGCCCCCGCCTGGGAATATGGTGATTCTGGCCACGTAATTAATATTGCTATCTTTAAGTAGCTGTATATTTCTTTCATAGCGAGCAGAGGGTTTCTCAAGATCTACAATAAAAGTGCTAATTCCGACTTTTTTTGAACGATCTATAAGGTAATTAAGCATGTTTGTATTTTCCAAGGTAGTTTGGGATAGATAGATACCTTTAACCATAGCCGCACTCGCGCTGCCGTTGTGTAAGAATAGGGACATACTTAAAAAGATTAAAAACGCTAACCTTGCATGGAATTTATACATACCTGGCCGCCTTTATGTGATGAGACAAGATAAGTCTATCTCAAAGTTTTGAAGTCTGTTTTGTGGTATAATCTGGCGCTATGTGCATGTATATTTTTTTGAATCTGATCTAAAAAAATACGGGGAGCAGTTAGTAAATAGCATCGAAAAACAAGTCAAAATAATAACAAAACAAACGTGATTGAAATTTTTTATTCCACTTAAAGCCTCAATTGGGTATATTTTATTATTTATAGTATATAATTAATAAACATATGCAGATCGTATAAAGATCACAACTATTTATTAGGGGGTACGTATGGCTCAGTCTTCTGGTGGCTCATCCAAAAAATTATTTGATAAATTGCAGTTAGGAGAAGGAACAGACAGAAAAAATTTAGTATCAGATGAGAGCTCGTCAGATAACTATTTGACGGACTTACAACAGCAATTGAAATTAGTTGCAGCACAGTATAAAACGTATGAAGCTCTTCAAAGTGAGGCGAAAGTCAATCAAGCTTTTTTTTCAATAGAATTTAAACTTGACACTGATCGGCTTCAAGAAACAGTAAATATATTTTCAAAAATACAAGAACGATTTATCACCCATGGAGATGAGTTAGAATCAACGGAGAAAAAGGAGTATATAGGGTTCGTTACTTCAGCGACTGCTATCTTAACTGACTTTAATGATCTTGACTTGAATAATCTCAGAGCAGAGAAGGTTAATGCATTCAACCAGAAAGTATCGGAGTTTCAAGATAAGTATTTTAGAGAAGATCTGATGGTTGGAACAACTTTATCGTCCTCACTTCAGCGATCAAGAGAGAGGGTAGACGAGGGGAATAAGCAAGAATATAATGCAACATATTTGGCAAGAAAATCAAAGAGCAAGCTTTTTGGGGTGATTGGTGTAGCTTGCCTATGTGTAGGGGCAGGTATACTGGTGTGTGTCACACCATCGGCACAAGCTGTTGCAGTTGCGGGAATGGCAGCAGTGGGTCTTGGAAGCGCTGCAGCATCTGCAATACTAGTAGCAGCTGCACCTACCTTGTTAATTGCTGGAGCTGGATTTCTAGCTGTAAGCGCAGGCATGAGTATGGCAAATGTATTATTGAAAGCAAAGCCAAAAATAACTCCTTCCCCATTAGAGCTAGGCGATCCAGGTATCACTACGGGAAAAAACCCAAAACAAAATTAAAAATTTTTGTATCAGTTCATCCCACCGTTGTCATTGCGAGCGTGAGCGAA
>DHJK01000077.1:4260-11633 GCA_002404295.1 Legionellales bacterium UBA4722 | reverse complement strand
CGTTGAAAGACTAGGTTGCTTCGCTCGCGCTCGCAATGACAATAGTGTAGGTGAGCTGATACAAATTTTTTACCGATTTGTATCGCCGAGCTTTAATTGGGTGTGTAAAAAGTCGATGCAATAACACTCAGTGTGTGCGCTTTCGGTGGCGGGGTGAACTGTTATGGATGCGTTGGAAGGTTTTATAAATCTCTTATTCCAAAAATAGCGGTGCCAATTCTTACTAAAGTAGACCCTTCGGCAATGGCTGCTTTCATATCATTGGACATACCCATTGATAACGTATCCAGCTGGAATTTATTTTCATTGAGGCTCTGAAACAACGCGACTAATTTTGCAAATTCCGCTCTTTGTTCTTGAAGTGTATCTTTGGGTGTGGGGATGGTCATTAAGCCGCGAAGTTTTAAATGAGGTAATGCTGCGCAATATTCAGCGAGTGCTGGGGCTTCATTTATAGAGACACCTAATTTATTTGCTTGTTGGCTGACGTTGACTTGCAGACAAATATTTAAGGGAGGCAAATGCGCAGGGTGTTGTTCGCTGAGTCGTTTAGCAAGGTGTTGATTTGTCACGCTATGCACCCAATCAAAATGCTCGGCAATTTTTTTAGTTTTATTCCGTTGAATTAAACCAATAAAATGCCATTCTAATTTTTTATCGGGAAAAGCAGCCATTTTAGGCAGGGCTTCTTGCAAATGATTTTCACCAAATGCGAGCTGGCCTGCCAAGACGGCTTGTTCTATTTTTTCTATAGATTGACCCTTGCTGACAGCTAATAAAAAAACAGAGCCTGGCTCTCGTTTGAATAGAGTTTCAGCATCTTGAATTTGCTGTTTTACTTCAGCCAGATTCTTTGCAATGTTAATCAAGTTTCGGGCCAGCACTAAGGATTGCATTGCTCACATCAAACTTTTTAAAGTTATCGGTAAATTTCTCTATCAATATGCGGGCACAGTCATCATATTCTTGAGTATTAGTCCACGCCTGTCGTGGGTTTAATACTTTTGCATCGACATCCGCAACTTCTTTAGGGATAGATAAATTAAAGCCTGGCAATGTTTCATATTGCGCATCACGGAGGTCGCCATTCACAATCGCGCGGACAACGGCACGTGTTGTGGGTATAGAGAAACGATTGCCGCCTTGTCCATGCGTGCCGCCTGTCCATCCAGTATTGACTAAATAAACTTGTGCATCCCAGTTTTCTAAACGTTTCATTAGCAAATTAGCATATTCACCCGCGGCTCGTGGGAAGAATGGTGCGCCAAAACAGGTGCTAAACGTTTGTTTGATACCAGCGCCCTGTCCTACTTCGGTGCTGCCAACAAGCGCAGTGTAGCCGCTTAAGAAATAATAGGCCGCTTGTTCTTTAGTGAGTCTTGCAACTGGCGGTAACACACCATATAAATCACACGTTAAAAACAAAACAGCATTGGGCTGATCTGCTTGATTGGCTTCAACACGTAAAGGAATAAATTCACGTGGGTAAGCGGCGCGTGTATTTTGTGTTAAGCTGACATCTGTGTAGTCAGGTTCTTTTGTGTCAGAGTTAAGTACGACATTTTCCATGACGGAGCCATAACGAATCGCATCCCAAATCACAGGCTCACGTTCTTGCGATAAATCGATACATTTAGCGTAGCAACCACCTTCAAAATTAAAGACGCCCTCTTCTCCCCAGCCATGTTCATCATCGCCAATTAAATAACGTTCGGGGTCAGCAGACAGTGTTGTTTTACCTGTGCCGGATAAACCAAAAAACAAGGCGGTTTTGCCATCTTTGCCTACATTGGCAGCACAATGCATGGGTAAGATTTCCTGCTCTGGCAAGAGGAAATTTAATACTGAAAACATCGCTTTTTTCATTTCACCTGCATAATAGGTTCCGCAAATTAAAATACGACGTTCTGCAAAATTCAGTATGACAGCGGCATCACTGTTCACACCATCTCGAGTTGGGTCTGTTTTGAAACTGGGTACGCAGAGCAGTGTCCATTGATCAGGCTGATCCGTAGTAATGGGTTTGTCCGGACGAATAAACATAATCCGTGTAAAAAGATTGTGCCAAGCTAATTCTGTTTTTACTTTAACAGTGAGTGATAATTTTTCTTCCGCCCCTACTTTAAGATAAGAAACAAAAGCAGATTCTTTTGTTTGTAAGTAGTCGGAGGCGCGTTGCCACAGCGCTGAGAATTTTTCTGAACTGATGGCTTGATTAGTTGTGTTCCAATCGACAGCATTTTCAGTCATGTTATCTTTGACAATAAATCTATCTTTAGGCGAGCGTCCAGTGCGTAAACCGGTGGTTACAGTTAAAGCCTGGTTAGCTGCCAGCACCCCTTCTTTTCTGGCCAATGCCATGTTGATTAATTCTGAAGTGGATAGGTTCATATAGGTCTGAGTGGTCATGATAATCTCATCAGCTTCGATCATTGTGGGTAGTCTCCAGAGGGGAGGTTGAAAACGCGAATTGTACCTAAAATTTTAGGAATACTCCATTCGAATAATGCGGGGTTGTATAGCTACTCAGTTTCGTGCCCGTGCCGGTGCCATAATCCTCGTCATTGCGAGCGTGAGCGAAGCAACCTAGTCTTTTCAACGCTGCTTTTGAGCCTTAATGGTGCTAATCAGCTTTGGAAAGACTAGGTTGCTTCGCTCACGCTCGCAATGACGGGTGAAATAAGCGGTGAAATTTGGCTTGGTTGGGCACGAAGGAATCCTTTGATCTTATGTAGTATAACGGCATAATGTAGTCAGTTGAAAATTGAGGACAAAATGATATGTCTGAGCTAGATAGTCTTATAGCAGTGGCTTATGCAAGTGAGGGTAAGCAAGAAGATGTGAATAAAGTGTATGTAACTTTGTTGCGGTCTCAATTGGTGATACCAGTCAAAAAGGAACTAAGCTTGAATGAGGAAGAGCCGTTTTCTCCTTTGTTTGCCAAGTTGGATGATAAGTTTTTTTTGATCGCTTTTGATAGTTTGGAGCGTTTGAGTGCTTGGGCGGGGAGTGAGTTTGATAATATTGGGTATGTGGATTTATTGGGGCGGGATTTTATTGCAGGCATGAGTGATCAGGTTTATTTTTGTTTGAACTTGGGGACTGATTATTATAAGGAATTTTCGCCGGATGAGGTGAAGAGGTTGAAGATGGTGGTGGCTAGGGTTGATCAGTTGAAGATGCAGAGACCTGGTTAGTTCTTGCTTAATGCGCCTATCAAAATCACTGCGACGACGCTCTTGATTGAACTCCTTCTCCCGCCCTCAGGCGATGATTGAAATGCTATTCTCTAGTGCGGGAGAGGGTTGGGGAGAGGGAGAACCTGTGGTTTTCCCTCTCCCCAACCCTCTCCCGCAATTAAGATATGTGTGCTTGTGTTATTTAAGGGGCGGGAGAAGGAGTTCGATCAAGAGCGTCTTCGCAATGATGGTGTGCTTATAAAATCGATCTGGATGGAGTTAAGTTGTTTTTAACCCTGCGAGGTAAGCATCCCAACCCGCTTTACGATACTTCTGTGCTTCTAGTAGCTGATCTTTAGCCTGCAATATCCCGCGACCTACAATGATAATATCGCTTTCATTCTCTAATAGCGCTTTTGCTGGCGTCACATATTGTTGGCCTAGTGTATCTTTTCCCTCAGCCAATTGAACCCCGGGCGTCATATATAACCACCAAGGATCATCTGATATTTTCTTCTGGGAGATAAACCCAAGTACGAACTCTGGAAATTTCTCAGCCATGCGCAATGTTCTTTGCGTATACTCCGAATTGATTAAATTCCCCGCAGAGCTCATTTCTGCTAATAGTAATAGCCCGCGTTGTTTAGGCAAGCCCACCTCAGCAAGACCTGAAATTACACCAGGTCCAGGTAAGCTATGTGCATTGATAATGTCAGCCCAGTCTGCAATATGGTAAATACCATCTTGATATTGATGCTTTACCGTATTCCCAATATCAGCAAATTTACGGTCTTCAAAAATCAGGAATTGATGTTTTTTTGCAAGTGCGGCTAATTCTTTTGTGAATTCTAAAGTGAAATCCGTCAAAATATCCACATGTGTTTTTAGTACACAAATCTCTGGCCCGAGTTTGTCTGCTAATTCCAGCAAAGCAGCGCAGGATGTGACATCGGCAGATAAAGCCAGATTCGTTTCTTTTTCACTTAACAAAGAAAACAAGTGTTGCGCGATGTGATTAGTACAAAGTGCTGCGCGTTCAGCGTAGGAAAGTCGTTTATGCATTTTCATGTAGGAGGGCACTAACAATAATACGTTCAGATTCAGGCAATACACTGGATGCAAGAAGAGTGTTTAAGACTTCTTTTAGGGTAAAAGCTGCATGCACACTGTAGTGATGTTTTTGTAAATTTTCAACGCCACCTTGTTCGCGATTAATAAGCACACCTATATGTTTAATTTTTAACCCGGCGACTTCGATGTCTTCAGCTGTTTCCAGAATACTGCTGCCAGTCGTGATTATATCTTCGATGATTAAACAATGCTGGCCTGTCTTGAATGCGCCTTCAATGCGCTGCTTGGTGCCATAGTCTTTAGGTTCTTTGCGACGCATGACCATAGGCAAGTCCTGTTTGAGAGCAATGCAGGTGGCGATAGGTAACGCGGTATATGGTACGCCGCAAATCACATCCACCGGGTAACCATTCACTTGTTGCCAGATAGTCTCGGCCACAGCGCGTAATACTTCCGGATAAGAAATGATTTGCCTCAAATCGAGGTAAATGGTCGATTTGTTGCCGCTTTTTAAGGTGAAATCACCAAATTTAATAGCGCCGATCTCATAAAGTGAAAGAATAAGTGGTTTGTAATTCATAATATCTCTGTCCTTAATTCAGCAATTCCAACATAATACGAAACCAAAAGCAAACGCCTTAAGAGTACACTTATTTAGTTGAGGTAGTAACAATGAAAAACACGCTTTACGGAAAAGATATTTTATCCATTAAAGATTTATCACTTGATCAAATTCAGCTCATTTTGAAAACAGCGGAGCGTATAAAGCAAAAGCCTGTTTCTCAAGTGATCCAAAATAAAATAGTAGCTCAATGCTTTTTTGAAGCGTCTACACGTACACGCTTATCCTTTGAATCAGCGACCTTACGATTGGGCGGGCAGAATATCGGCTTTTCTAGCGATGAAGGGCTCTCTATTAAAAAAGGGGAAACGCTGCACGATACGATTCGGGTTATTTCTGAATATGCTGATTTAATTGTCATTAGGCATCCACAAGAGGGCTCTGCACGTTTAGCAGCTGAAGTGTCAGCCAAACCTGTTATCAATGCCGGTGATGGCGCTAATCAACACCCTACACAAGCATTGGTTGATTTATTTACTATTCAAGAATGCCAAAAAAGTTTAGATGGTTTAAGTATTGCGTTAGTGGGTGATTTAAAATATGGGCGTACGATTCATTCGTTTGCTCAAGCTTGTATGTTATTTGACGTGCGTCTTTATCTTGTTTCTCCTGAAGGATTGGCGTTACCAGAGCCAATCTGTGATGCATTAAAAAAACAGGGGGTGCGTTTTTCTTTCCACCGTTCGATGGAAGAAGTATTGCCCAAAGTAGATATTTTATATTTAACACGTATTCAACAAGAGCGGTTTAATGAGGCAGAATATCAATTAGTCAAAAATAATTATATTTTAACGCCTGCTTTATTAAATAGCGTCAAGATTAAAGCAAATTTAAAAGTGTTACATCCGTTGCCAAGAATCAATGAAATTGATATGGGTGTAGATAAAACGCCTTATTCACATTATTTTATTCAAGCAGCCAATGGCGTCTATGTGCGTCAAGCCCTATTAGCCTTATTACTGAATGAGGAGCTACCATGAGTAAAACACTTCCCGTTTCTGCGATAAAAAATGGTACGGTGATTGATCATATTCGTGCAGGACAAGCGCCACGGATTATGCATTTGTTGAATGTATTAGAAAGCAAAAATAAAGTCACGATGGGGCTTAATTTACCGAGTAAATTGCTTAAATTAAAAGATTTGTTAAAAATAGAAAATCGTGTGTTGACCAATGATGAAGCCAATGAAGTTGTTATTTTTGCGCCTGAGGCCACTATTAATATTATTAAAGATTTTGAAGTTATTGAAAAAATCACAACGCATTTTCCAGAAACCATTGGGGGTGTATTTCTTTGTCCTAACCCAGTGTGCATTACCCACAGCGAGCCTATAGAAAGTTTTTTTCATATTGAAGACCAAGGTAAGCAAACTAAGCTTATTTGTCATTATTGTGAAAAGGCGTTTGATCGAGATCAGGTGAAGGTTAATATTTAATGATTAAAATAGAAAAAGTCAGAGATATTTATGGTGCATTAGTCGATGTGCCTGCTATTCAAAGCGAACAAGATATTGTGATTAATGATCCTAATTTGACGTTGCTACCCGCTTTGATTGATCCGCATGTTCATTTTCGGACGCCTGGCCATGAATACAAAGAAGACTGGCGAACGGCGGCTCAAGCCACTATTCGGGGTGGTTATACGACTGTATTCGATATGCCGAATACGTTGCCTCCTACGATTACCCAAGCTTATTTACATGAGAAAAAAACACTGATTAATACTCAGCTACAGGAAATTGGTATTCCATTGCGTTACCAGCTTTTTTTTGGTGCGGATAAAAATCATCTGGATGAAATCGTTAAGGTTAAAGATGAAATTATTGGCATTAAAGTTTTTATGGGATGCAGTACTGGGAATTTAGTGATTGATGATGATGAAAGCTTAGAAAAAGTTTTTCGTATTGCAGCTGAAAATAATTTGATTGTTGCAGTGCATGCGGAAGATGAAGAAATGTTGAAACAGCGTAAAGCTGAATTTAAAGATAGAAAAGAATATGCTGCGCATTCGGAAATTCGTAGTGTGGCTGTCGCGACTCGTGCAGTTAAAAAGGCGATTGCGTTGACTGAAAAATATAAAACTAAGCTTTATATTTTGCATGTTTCAAGCTCGGATGAAATTCGTTTGATTGATCGTGCAAAACAAGCAGGGCTGCCTGTTTATGCTGAAACAACGCCGCATCATTTGTTTTTAGATACGAGTGTTTATCCTTTACTGAAAGGCAAAGCGGTCGTTAATCCACCTTTACGTTTGGCCTCAGATCGTGCTGCACTTTTTGCGGCTATTCATGATGGGATTATCGATACGATAGGTTCTGATCATGCGCCGCATACGGTTGCTGAAAAAGAAAAAACCTATGGTGAGTGTCCTTCAGGGATGCCAGGGATAGAAACGACTTTGCCGTTGTTGTTAAATGCACATTATGAAAATCTGCTGAGTCTGGATGAAATTATTTCGCTGACATCGAAACGTGCGCGGGAGATTTTTAATCTGGAAAAAAA